>JALYYF010000064.1 GCA_030946725.1 Candidatus Dormiibacterota bacterium | reverse complement strand
GCCTCGGCTTCGACCCTGTGGTGGTACCGGCGATGGGAAGCCACGGGGCCGCAACGGCGGAGGGCCAGGCCGAGCTCCTCGCCGGCTACGGGATCGACCGCTCGCTGATCCGGGCCACCATGGAGACGGAGGTGGTCGGCCACGTCGAGGGCCTTCCGGTCCACGTCGACCGCAACGTCGTCGAGGTCGGGGCCGTCTTCCTCGTGAACCGCGTCAAGCCGCACACGAGCTTTCGGGGAGCGGTGGAATCCGGGCTGGCGAAGATGTGCGCCATCGGGCTCGGCAAGCAGGCAGGCGCGGCGGTCATGCACTCGAGGGGGCCGTCCGGCCTGCGCGACCTGATCCCGCCAGCCGCCCGGTTGATGGCGCAGCGCCAGCTGCTGCTTGGCGGTCTGGCAGTCGTCGAGAACCAACGTGACGAGACTGCGGAGGTCCACGGGTTGACGGCCGAAGAGGTGGGCGGCGATGCGGAGGCGGCGCTCCTACAGAGGGCGCGGGAGCTCATGCCACGGATCCCCTTCGCCGACCTGGACGTGCTGGTCATCGACCAGCTCGGCAAGGACGTGAGCGGCGCCGGCATCGACACCAACGTGGTCGGCCGGCTCCGCGTGGTGGGCCAGCCCGAGCCAGAGCCGAAGGCGGTCACGGCGATCGTGGTGCTCGACCTCAGCGAGGCATCACACGGCAACGCCATGGGCATCGGGACGGCCGACTTCACGACTGCCGGCGTGCTGGCCAAGGTCGACTTCGAGGCGACCTATGCCAACGGGCTGACGGCCGGCGTCATCGGCATGCGGCGGGTCGCCATTCCGTACGTGATGCCGAACGACCTCTCAGCGGTGTGCGCGGCGGTCGCGTCCCGGGGGCGGGACGAGCCGCTGCGCCTGGCCTGGATCGGGGACACGCTGCACACCGACCTGCTCGCCGTGTCGCCGGCGCTGCTGGAGGAGGCCCGCTCGCGCGACGACCTGCGCATCGTGCGGGAGCCTCAGCCGATGCCGTTCGACGCCAGGGGACGGCTGCGGGCGCTTGCGCTGGAGAGCGGGACGGCCGGCGAAGTTTAGGAGCGGGTCTCCGAATTCCGCCAGCCTCCACTGCACCCGCCCGAGCTAGCGCTGCGGGCCGGCCCGGCACTGCTCCCGGTTTCTCAGCCCCACACCGCTCGTACCCTGACCATATGGAGGGAACGGTCGTTCTTGTGGTGATCGTGCTGGTCGCCCTGACCCTTCTGAGCTTCGTCAGCCGGCTGCCGGGACCCGACTTCGGCCATTTCCTGAGGGAAGGCCGCTGGAGGAGCGAGGGGCGCACGTGGGAGCGGGGCGGCGGCCCGCCTGAGATCGTGCGGACGTACCGAGGCAAAGGCGAGATGGAGCGGGACCGCGCAAGGCTCGCCGCGCTCGGCTACCGCGTCCAGGATGAGCAGTGGCAGATCGACCAGCGGTCCAATGGCGAGCCCATGCCGTCGAGGGACTCCATGGTTTTCAACCGCCTGCGAGCCCAGTCCAGGGGCCCCGCTCGTGGACCAGCGATCGTCGTCACCTACGTCAGAGAGACGTAGAGCGGCAATCGCGGTCGAGCCACACAGCGTTTGACCCTGGACTGACCGCTCAGTCGAGTCGCTTCAGGCCTGGCCAGTCCTGCCACAGCGGCCGTCGTGGGTGGCGGCAGACAAAGATCGGGCGCCCGAACTCCTCGTTCCTGAGCCCGTACGAGTTGCTGATGGAGCCCGCAGCCTCCACATCGGCGAAGAGCGGACGCAGCTGGTCGTCCGAATAGCCGACCGCGATCACCGTCTGCGGCGCCATCCGCCGCGGTGCCCAGTAGTAGTAGGTGAGGTGCGGGCTCACGACCTGCGGGAGGCTGAGGGGGGGCCCGTAGAGGTCGAGCGCGCCGGCCTCGCCGTAGTTCTCCGCCAGGATCACGGCGGAGCCGCGCTCCCCGGCGGGCAGGCGCTGCTGGACATCGCGCACCTGGCCCGCCAGCTCCGGCCAGCCGTACTCGTCGGCGAAGTCCTTCCGGGCCGTCGTGACCACCGAGCCGGCCGCGGCTCGCGCCGGGAGTACCGGCAGCCCGATGGGCAGCAGCAGCCCGCTCATTACCGCGGGCACGGCCACCAGTCCCCAGCGCAGGCGCCGGCGCGCGAGGAAGGGCGCAAGAGACACTGCCCCTGCCGCGTAGAGGAGCGCGTAGATCGGCGCCGGGTAGTACGACTTGCCGCCGGCCGCGAAGAAGAGCAGCTCCACCGCCAGCGCGGTCCAGAAGAGGGCGCGGAAGCGGGCGTCGTGGTGGAGGAAACGCAACCCGAGGAAGACCAGCGGGATGTGCAGCGGACCGAACAGCAGGATCTGCTGGCCCCAGTAGGCGACGGGGCCATCGGTATTGCCGTGGTGCGACAGCGTGTAGCGGACGCTGTCCCAACCGTGCGTGGCCTGCCACCAGAGGTTGGGCGCAAGCAGCGCCAGGGAGATCGCCAGCGCGAGCCAGGGCCAGGGCGTGAGGAGCTGGCGACGGGCGGCCGTCACAAGGAGGCCGGCGGCGGCCGCGACTCCGAGTCCGATCACGGTGTACTTGGTCTCCAGCCCGAAGCCGAAGATCAGGCCGACGAGCACCCAGAGGCGGGCGTCGCCGCCTGCAAGGACGCGCGCCAGCAGCCAGCAGAGGAGCGCCCAGACGGCCTGATCGAAGCTCACCGTCTGGAACAGGTGATTGGAACCGATGTACAGCGGCGCGATGAGGACGGCGAAGGCCGCCAGGACCTGCGCCGCGGTTCCACCGCCCAGCTCGCGCGCGATGGCTGCCGCTATGACCACCACCGTCGCCCCGGCCAGGGCCGGCAGCAGGCGCAGCCCGACCAGGGAGCCCGGGAAGAGCGCCTGGTCGAGCCCGGCCAGGAAAGGCGTGAGGGCCGGGAAGTCGACATAGCCGAGAGCCAGATGCCGGGAGCAGGCCAGGTAATAGAGCTCGTCACGGTGCCAGCCGTAACCGCCGGCGAAGGCCATCGTGCCGGCGACCTTCACAGCCGCCAGCGCGAGCACGGGGAGCGCCGCGAACCGCGGACGGCCGTGCGTCTTCGGCTCCGGTCCTGTCATCGTGAGAGCGGGGAGTGTAGCGCTTGACCGACCAGACTCCGACGGCCGGCGACGGGATGGACCACTCCGGCCCGGCGGACGCCGCCACGTTGAGGGCCGACTTCGACCGCCTGGCGGTGCTCGAGGACGGTCGCTGGGACCACAACCGCAACTATCACGGCTGGCTGCTCCGGCGGCTGCCGGCCGAATGCC
>JALYYF010000411.1 GCA_030946725.1 Candidatus Dormiibacterota bacterium | reverse complement strand
AGGCCCGCTACCTGGGCGCCATCGCCTGGCGCGGACTGGCCGATCTATCGCTGCCGGCCGGTGGCCTGGCAGTCGGCCACGGTGCGCACGCGGGCTGGCTCCCGGTCGGCGGAGGCCAGACGTACTGGTTCTGCTGCGCCAACGGGCCGGCCGGGATGCGCGTGAGCGACGTTCGGACCGAGCTGCTGGAGCGCTTCGGCCGCTGGGGGGACCCTGTCCCGGCCCTGGTCCACGTCACATCCAGTCGCGAGATCCTCCGCCACGAGCTCTACGATCGACCCACCGTCTGGGGACCGGGCGATGCTCCGGTCACTCTTCTCGGCGACGCCGCGCATCCGATGTCGCCGGGTGCCGGCCAGGGAGCCTGTCTCGCTCTGGAGGACGCCGTGGTCCTCGCCGCCTGCGTGGTTCGGCAGCCCGGGCCCGTGACGGCGCTGCGGACCTACGAGGCCGAGCGCCTCCAGCGTGTCAGGCGCGTGCAGCGGGCCTCGCTGACCGCGCTCCGGGTGCTCCAGCCCCGCAGCCGTGCCGGCGAGCTGGCGCGCGATCTCCTGCTGCGCGTGCCCCCACGCTGGGTCGCCGGTCGGCAGTCATGGATGTTCGAGTTCCAGGTCGACGGCTCGGCCCAGGCGAGGCCACAGCGCGGCCAGAGGTGACCTGGACACTCTTCCGGCGACAGCCTCCGACGATCCGATCTCGCGTTTCACACCGAATTCCAAGCATGGTCCGCCAGGCTGTGCAATCACAAATGTCTGAGAAATCCCCCGGACCGATGGAGGAAACACGGTGAATCGAATGCGTGTGGCAATCGTGGGTGGCGTGATCGCCGGATCGATGCTCCTCGGTGGAATGTTCGGCGCGGCGCTGTCGGGCCTGGCCTCCACCGGAACGGCGCTCGCCAACACCGCCGCCGTGGTCACGGCGGCGACCGCCAACCCGTCCGGAGCGGCGCGCCCGAACGAGGACGCGACACACGAGGCGTCGGAGAGCACTCAGCGTGAAGCCGACGAGAACTCGGGCAAGGCCCCGACCCGGGGCGGCGCTTTCAGGCCGAACGAGGACCCGAACCACGAGGCTTCCGAGAGCTCCCAGCGAGAGTCCCAGGAGCACTCGACGCAGCCGCCGGCCCAGGCACCCGCTCAGGCGCCGACCTCGACCCCGACGCCCGGCGTCTAGAAAGAGCGCCGGCTGAGCGCGGGGGCGGGATCAGCCGCCCCGCAGCGCCTGCAGCAGCGCCTGGCCCCGCGGACTGCCCAGCCCCGTGCAGGCGTCCCACCCCGGGCCGGCGGAATAGGCGCCGTTGCTGCCACTGGTGATGTCGCCGAAGGTCGCCCGCTCGGCCGGTGCGTAGAGCAGCGGGCTGAAGAAGCCGATGTGCTTTCCGAGTGCCTGGTTCAGCAGCGCGGTGAGACCCGACCACAGCGGGGAAACCGCGCTGGTGCCGCCCACCGCGGTGGTGGTGCCCCCGACCACGATCTTGTAGCCCGTGACGGGGTCGGCGTCGCCGCTGACGTCGGGGACGCCGCGGCCCACCCGGTGACCGGGGTTTACCGAAGGCGGCACACCGACGCCGTTCTGCCAGGTCGGGAGGCCGAACTGGTCGCTCACGCCTCCGCCCGACCCACTCCACACCACCTCGCTGGCGATGGTGGTCCCTGTCCCCTCTAGGTGCGTCCCGCCGCAGCCCACCGCATGCGGGGCCGAGGCCGGGAAGTCCACGTGCTGGAGGCGGTCGGCGACGCCGTCCGTCGACCCGTTGTCGCCCGAGGCACAGAACACGCTGACGCCGACCGCGGCCGCGTCCAGGAAACGCTGCTCGAAGGCCTGCATGCTCTGCACCGTCCAGTTGCTCTCGGGGCTGCCCCAGCTGATCGAGAGCACGCTGGGGTTGTTGGTCGCGTCGTGGATCGCCGTGGTGATCGCATCCAGAAATCCCTGGTCCGTGTTGGGCGCGAAGTAAACGGCGATGCGCACCCCTGGCGCCACCGCACCGACCACCTGGATGTCGAGCGCCACCTCGAAGTCGGCGCCGGCCGGCGGCTGGCTGGGGCTGTTCTGCCCGCCGTCGACGGATACCGAGACCACCGTCGGCTCCGGAAGGCCGAGGTCTCTGAAGAAGGTGCTCAGGTCGGCGGTGTTGAAGCCGCCGCCGAGCTCGATGATGCCCACGGTCTGGCCCTGCCCGGTGACGCCCGTCGGGAACTGGTAGAGCTGCGCCACCTGGACGGGCGTGAAGGCGGCGGCCACCGATGGGGCGACGATCGCGATCGGCTCCACGTGGACGACGACGCGGGGCGCGGCCT
Source organism: Candidatus Dormiibacterota bacterium (assembly GCA_030946725.1). GTDB lineage: Bacteria > Chloroflexota > Dormibacteria > Dormibacterales > Dormibacteraceae > Nephthysia. Next base: position 37 of record JALYYF010000411.1, on the reverse strand, counting down.
GGGGTCGGTCGTCAAGGCCCAGCACGGCCTCCACCAC
>JALYYF010000402.1 GCA_030946725.1 Candidatus Dormiibacterota bacterium | reverse complement strand
GCACCGCGAAGTCGAGCAGCGGGCGCGGCCCGAACTGCTCGGCCGAGGCCTTCCAGCCGAGGCGGAGCGGTTGAGTCAACTAAGGACCCCCTCCCAGCCCTCCCCGCAGGGGGGAGGGAATATGCAGGCATACATCTTGTCCCTCCCCCTTGCGGGGAGGGTCAGGGAGGGGGTCCTGGAAAACGCCGTTCACCGGCGGCGGGGGAAGTAGCGCTTGTAACTGAAGGCGATGCCGGCCAGGGCGGCGCCCACCACGACTACGAGCAGCGCCGCCAGGCTCTGGGCGTTGAAGGTGGCAGCACCGTATGCCGTCATGGCGCCGACCAGGGCCACGGCCAACACCATCAGCACCGCCAGGGTGATCGCCCGGTGCAGCTTCATCGCGCGGGCAGGCGGGCGACGGCGTCGCGAATCAGCGACTCGAGGTCGTCCAGCGACCGCTCACGAGAGAAGCTGCCCACCTCGTGCCGCTGCAGGCGCTCGCCCTCCCACCAGAGGACAGAGACGGCATAGTCCTCGGGCCGGTCCTCCTCCCAGGCGACGTCCACCGCGCCCTCGCCCCGGCCCTTGCCGGCGAAGTCCAGGCGCCAGACGGGGTCGTCGCGGAAGAACTCGTGCAGTCTGGCGCCCTCCGAGCGCGCCACCCGGCGCAGGGCCGGCGCCACCAGCTCGAAGGCGGCGTCCATCTGACCGAGCTTGTCCCAGGAAGTTCCGGCCATCGCCTCTAAGCTTAGTGGCCGCGATGCGTTTGATCCGGCTGGCCAGCACGCCCTCGACCCAGGACGCCGCCCGTGGCCTTCCGCTCGGCTCCGTCGTGGTGGCCGACCAGCAGACGGCAGGCCGTGGACGCCTGGGCCGGCGCTGGGACGCGCCGCCCGGCTCGGCCCTGCTCGCCTCCTTCGTGCTTCCGTCCCGCCCGCTCGCCAGCCTGGCCGCCGGGGTGGCGGCTGCCGTGGCCTGCGGGGAGTCGGTGCGACTCAAGTGGCCGAACGACCTGCTTATAGACGGCCGCAAGCTGGCCGGGATCCTGGTCGAGCAGCGCGGCGGGCGCTGCGTGGTGGGGATCGGGGTCAACCTGACCTGGGCCCCGCCGGGCGCGGGACGCCTGGAGGCCGACCGCGACCGGTTGCTGGAGCGCCTGAAGGCTGAGCTGGAGAGGTGGTTTGCCGCCGACGACTTCGAGGTCCTGGCGGCCTGGCGGGCGCGATCCGACACCCTGGGCCGGCGGGTGCGGGTGGAGCTGCCCGGGGAGACCTTCGAGGGCTGGGCCGAGGACGTGGCCGAGGACGGCTCGCTGCTGGTGGACGGGCGCGCCGTGACCGCCGGCGACGTCATACACCTGCGAGCTGCTGGATCTCCGGAAGGATCTCTCCCGCGCGGCCTCTGAGGACCAGGGTCGCCAGCTCGTCGAGCGGCGTGGGCTCGTCGTTCACGATCAGCAGGGGCGCTCCCTGACGTACGGCGAGGAGTGGGATGTCGGCCGCCGGGCGCACCGCCAGCGAGCTGCCCACCACCAGCATCACGTCGCAGTCGGTCGCCAGCCGAACCGCTTCGCCGATGGCGCCCGGCGGCAGCGGCTCGCCGAAGAAGACCACGGCGGGCTTTATGTGGACGCCTCCGCAGGTCCGGCAGCGAGGCGGCAGCTCGACCTCCAGCCGAGCCTGGACGTCGGCCCTCGGCTCGCTGGAGCCGCAGTCCAGGCAGCGCACCGTGCGCCCGTTGCCGTGCAGCTCGACGAGCCGGCGGTTGCCTGCCTCGCGGTGCAGGCCGTCGGTGTTCTGCGTCACCACCCCGGCCAGCCGGCCGCCGGCTTCCAGCTCCGCCAGCGCCAGGTGGCCCGGATTCGGGCGCGCCTCCCGGTAGGTGTGCCAGCGCTCTTTTGAGACCCGCCAGTAGTAGGCCGGGTCCTCCAGGAAGTAGCTCAGGGTCGAGGTTCGGACGGGGTCGTACTGCTTCCACAGCCCGTCCTGGCCACGGAAGGTCCGGATCCCGCTCTCCGCGGAGACTCCGGCGCCGGTGAAGGCCACGCCCCGCCGGGCGTCGCCGACCAGCCGGGCCGCCTCTGCCAACCCCTCCATGTTCGGGGAAGGCTACCGGAGCCTCGCGGGTTATCAACTGGAGATGCCCCAGCCGTCTCGACCCATGGCCGTCTACCTGGCGGCGGGGTCCATCTTCGCGGCGCTGGCGGCTCGTGGGCTCCTGCTTCCGCTGCGCGTCCACGAGCTGGGCGGCGACAAGGTGCAGGTTGGCCTGCTCTTCACGGTCTTCACCGTCACGGCCGCCGGCCTCTCCCTGCCGGCCGGCTTCCTGGCCGACCGCTTCGGGCGCCGCTACCTGATCCTCTTTTCGATCGCGACCGGCGGACTCTCGCAGCTGGGGCTGGCCGCGACCTCCTCGGTGACGCCGATGTACCTCTGGCAGGCCCTGGCCGGCCTGGGCGGAGGCGCCTCGCAGGCGGCGCTCTTCGCGGCCCTGGCGGACGCCACGCCGGGGCAGCGGCTGGGGCGGTCGATGGGCTGGCTCACGCTGTCCATGCAGGTCGGCTTCCTGGTCGGGCCGGCGCTGGCGGGGATTTCGTTGCAGTGGCTGAGCCTGCAGGGTGTCCTGGCCGCGTCGTCGATTCTCTTCGCGCTGGCCCTGGTCGCCACCTTCTTCGGGATCAGTTCTTCGTCGGCGACCCGCCGGAAGTTCGAGCTGGCCGCACCTCTGCGCCAGATCGTGCGCCAGCCGGGGTTTCTGCCGGTGAGCATCGGCCTTCTCAGCGCCACCGTGGTCTGGGGCACGCTCCAGGCCTACCTGCCGCTCTTCGGCAAGGAGCAGCTCGGACTGCCGGCCGCTCAGATCGGCTACATGATCGCGATCCAGGCGGTGGCCAACGGGCTGGCCCGGATCCCGGGCGGACGGCTGGTGGACCGCATGCAGCGCCGCGGCCCGATCGTGATCGTGGGCATCACCGCCTTCTGCCTCTGCCTGGCGCTGCTGCCGCACCTGTCCGGCTTCTGGGCGATCACGGCCCTGCTCGTCTTCTCGGTGCCGCTGCTGGCGACGGTCTACATCGCGCTGAGCGTGGTGTTCACGAGCCTGGCGACGGAGGAGACCCGTGGCGTGACGATGGGGATCTACAGCCTGGTCCTCTACGTCGGCCTGGGACTGGGGCCCGCCGTCTTCGGCACCGTGATGGAGAAGAACGGCTACACCGCCGGGTTCACGGCCTGCGCGGCGACCGGGCTGGTCCTGGTCGGCGTGATGGCTTTCCTGCGGCGTGACCCCGTTCGGCGCCGCCGGCCGGCGGTGGCGGTTCCTCGGGCGCCCGGCGCGTGAGCGTGCCGGCATCCGCCCGCCGGCTCCGCTTCGGGCTCTGCACCGACCAGAACATGCCCTGGCCCAAGACGCTCGCCCGCTGGCAGCTCTTCGAGCGCCTCGGCTTCGACAGCGCCTGGGACTGCGACCACTTCCTGCAGCCGAGCCGCCCTGATGGGCCCTATTTCGAGGCCTGGACGCTCCTGGCCGCGCTGGCGGCCCAGACGCGGCGCATCAGGATCGGCGTGCTGGTCAGCTCCAACACCTTCCGGCACCCGGCGCTGCTGGCCAAAGAGGCGGTGACCGTCGACCACGTCTCCGGTGGACGGCTGGAGGTGGGCCTCGGGGCCGGCTGGTACCGGCCGGAGCACGAGGTCCTGGGCCTGGACTTTCCCGAACCGAAGGAGCTGGTGGGGCGCTTCGGGGAGGCGGTCGAGATCGTGGACAGCCTGCTCCGCAATGAGCTGACCAGCTTCGAGGGGCGCTACTACCGCTTGCGCGAGGCCCCCTCCCGGCCGGCCCCGGTGCAGAAGCCGCGGCCTCCGCTGACGTTGGCCGCTCACGGTCCTCGAATGCTGCGCATTGTCGCCCGGCACGCGGACGCCTGGAACTCGTTCGGGACGCTGGAGGAGCTGCGGTCGCGCAGCGCCCTGCTCGACGAGGCCTGCGCCGAGGTCGGGCGGGATCCCGCCGAGATCAGCCGGGGCGTCTATCACTGGGTGGCACGCTCG
>JALYYF010000383.1 GCA_030946725.1 Candidatus Dormiibacterota bacterium | reverse complement strand
TCGGCAGCCAGTACTGGAGCGGCCTTCTGGGCTGGCTGCGGGCGAACGCGCTCGAGCACGGGATGGTCTCGGAGGACGACCTGACCCTGATCCAGGTCACCGACGATCCCGAAGAGGCCGCCGACGTGGCCACGAGCGCCCGGCCCGAAGTCGAGCCGGCCCCGTTCAAGGCGGACGCCCAATAGAGGCGGTCGCGCCGGCTCTGTCGGCGGAGTTCCTGGGCGACGGCGCCCAGACCGCCGAGCAGGTTGCCACCGTCCTGGCCGGCTTCCTTGCCGGCGCCGAGAGGTCTCTCCAGATCGCCATCTACGACCTCAAGCTGGGAGCCCGCGCGGGAGAGGTGGTTCGCGGCGCGCTGAACGGCGCCACCTCGAGGGGCGTCTCGGTTCGACTCCTGTACAACCAGGAGCACTCCCAGCATCGGCTGCTGCCGCCGCCAGGCTTCGTAGATCACGACTACCTGCGCAGCCTGGCAGTGGAGAGCCGGGCGATCCCCGGAGTGCCCGACCTCATGCACCACAAGTACGTCGTCCGGGACGGCTCGTCGGTCTGGACCGGCTCCACGAACTGGACCACGGACAGCTGGACCCGCGAGGAGAACGTGATAGTGAGGCTCGAGGACGAGCATGTGGCCGCCGCCTTCGGCCAGAACTTCGAAGAACTCTGGCGGGAGCGGTCGGTGCAGCGCTCCGGCCACCAGCCGCCCACCTGGTGGGACCTGCGGGACGGCCCCCGCGTGCGCGCCTACTTCACACCTGGCCGGGCGGAGAAGCTGGTGCACGAGATCGCTCAGCGGATCGCGACCGCGCGGCGTCGTATCCGCATCTGCTCGCCGGTACTCACCTCGGGGCCGATCCTGGCCAGCCTTGCGGAGACGATGGGCCGGCCGGGGCTGGACATCACGGGCTGCTACGACGCCACGCAGATGGACGAGGTCCAAAGGCAGTGGAGCCGGCTCCCGCAGTCGGCCTGGAAGCTGAAGGCGTGGGAGACCGTGCGGGCGGGGATCAACTGGGGGGCGAAGCGCTCGACGCCGTACCAGGAGGGATCGGTACACGACTTCATGCACGCCAAGTGCCTGGTGGCAGACGAAACCGTCTTCACCGGCAGCTACAACCTCTCCCACAGTGGCGAGGAAAACGCCGAGAACGTGCTCGAGATCGAACATCCCACCACCGCCGATCTCTTCGCGGCGTATGTAGAGGGGGTGGCGTCCAGGTACCGAAGGGCACTCCCGGGACCGGCAGTAGACTCGAGATCGATCTGATTCCACTTCGCTTCCTGTATCTGCTCGCCGCGGCCCTGGCCGTGGTTGCCGCGCTCGTCATCGTGCTGGCCCCGGCCCGGGGCCCGGCGACCGGCACGGCCGTGTTCGTCCTTTCCTCCGGCGCCGGCGAGACCCTGCCGCCGACGACGGTCGTGGTCGGCAAGCAGCGGTTGACGGTTTCCGGCGAGGTGCCCAGGGCGCCGGATGTACGCACGGCGGCGAGACTCTCGCTCGACCCCGGGTCCTATGCCCTGCAGGTCGGAGGGCTGTCACTGCCGGCCGGCCTCTCCATCCGCTCCAACCAGGTCGAGCCCGTGCTGCTCGCGGTGAGCGGCGGCAAGGTGGGTGCCGGCGGTGTCTACGCGGGCGCCCGAGACCTCAACCTGGGACTCAGCGAGCTCGGCGGCCAGCTCACCAGGCTGGGCGATTTCCAGCTCGCCGACCACACCGGCGCGACCGTCACGGCGGCCTCGTTCCTGGGCCGAGACACGGTGATCGCGGCATTTCACACCACCTGCAGGGAGACCTGCCCCCTGTACACGGGCCTCCTCTTCCAGTTGCGGAAGAGCGCCGCCGCCGTTCGCCTGGTCGAGGTGACCACAGACCCGGCAACCGACACTCCCGCCGCGCTGGCAGCCTACCGGGCTCGGATCGGGGCCGACTGGACGTTCGCCACCGGGACGACACAGCAGGTGACCGAGTTCTGGGCGCCATTCGGAGTCAGCGTGGCGACCGGCGACTCCCACACCTCGGCGCTGGCGCTCGTCGACAGCCACGGGTTCATCCGCGCCGGCTTCACGGGTGTCCCCGACGTGGGTGGCCGGCTGCCAGGCGCTCTGGAGGGCCAGCTGGACCCGGCCGGCCGCCAGCTGCTGGCCGGGCACGGCGAGGGCTGGGGTGCTCCTGCGGTGTTGGAGAGCCTGCGCACGATCAGCCTCGCAGCCGGGTCCCAGCCCACGGGAGGGCCGGCGCCCGCGTTCAGCCTGCTGACGCCGGACGGGCGGGCGGTGTCACTGGAGGAGTTTCGCGGCCGTCCCGTCGTGCTCAACTTCTGGTACGCCGGCTGCCCCCCGTGCCAGCAGGAGATGCCGCTGCTGCAGCGATCCGCTGCCCAGCATCCCGACGTCACCGTGTTGCTGCTGAATTACCGAGACTCGGCGGCAACCGCCCGCGGCTTTCTGGCCGCGCGCGGCGTCACCCAGACCGCGCTCCTGGACCAGGACGGGCGGGTGGCAGCGGCCTACCGGGTGGCCGGCTTTCCGACCACGGTCTTCGTCAAGCCCGACGGCACCGAGCAGTCACGGCATCCTGGTCCGCTGACGACGGAGATCCTGTCCGCCAACATCTCCGATGTGGGCGCTCGTTAGACTCTTGAGCGGTGAGTGAGGCGGCCCTGCAACAGACGGTTTCGCGCGGGGTCGGCGCCATCCTTCGCGACTACCTAAGCCTCTTCAAGCTGCGCATCGTGCTGCTTCTGGATGCCACGGCCGTGGGCGCGATGCTGCCGGCGGCGCACGGTTTCCCGCACCCGGTGGCGGTGCTGGCGGTGGTCCTGGGAGGCACTTTCGCAGCCGGCGGCGCTCACGCCATCAACTGCTGGTTCGATCGCGACATCGATGCGGCGATGGCCCGCACACGCCGCCGGCCGATCCCGGACGGACGCATCCCGGGCTGGCACGCGCTGGCCCTGGGCGTGGCCCTCAACGTCCTGGCATTTGTGGTGCTCGCGACGTTCACGAACCTGCTGGCCGCCGCGCTGGCGCTGACGGGAACCCTTCTCTACGTCTTCGTCTACACCGTCTGGCTCAAGCGCTCGACGCCGCAGAACATAGTCATCGGGGGCGCCGCGGGTGCCATCCCGCCGCTGGTGGGCTGGGCGGCCGTGACCGGACGGCTGGACCTCACGGCCCTGTCCCTCTTCCTTGTCATCTTCATGTGGACGCCTCCACACTTCTGGGCCCTGGCGCAGCTGATCCGCCGCGACTACGAGCAAGCAGGGGTGCCCATGCTCCCCGTGGTCGCCGGTGACCTCCCGGCCAAGCGGCAGAGCCTGCTCTATGCCGTGCTCACGGTGGCGGCGAGCGTCGTGCCCTTTTTCACCCACGCCGAGGGGGTTGTCTACCTGACGGGTGCGCTGGTGCTGGGCATCGGCCTGGTCGCGGTCTGCGTTCTCGACCTGAAGGCGAGCGGCTGGACGGCTCGGCTCTTCCGGTACTCGATGCTCTACATGGCCGCGCTCTTCGTCCTGCTCGGGGTCGGCATCTTCGTCCGCTGAACGTGGGCCTGGAGATACGGCGCCTCCACCTGGCCAGCCTGCAGGGGGTCGACGGCAGGGAATGGCCGGTCCACGGGTTCCTGGTCATGCACCCTGGCGGCTGCGTCCTGGTCGACAGCGGCGTTGGCGGCCCTGAGAAGTGGCTGAGCGACTGGCGGGTGGTCAATCGTTCCGTCGCCGAGGCGCTCGGCGAGCATGACCTGGTGCCTGGGGACGTGAAGATGGTGGTCAACACCCATCTGCATTTCGACCACTGCGGGCAGAACGCGGTGTTCAGGCACGCGCCCTTCGTCGTCCAGCGGGCCGAGTTGGACCGGGCCCGGCGGGAGGCCCGCGCGCTGACGGACTGGTTCGACTTCGCCGGAGCTCGGTTCGAGCTGTTGGACGGCGACGCCGAAATCGTGCCCGGGATCCGGGCGATGGCCACGCCAGGTCACACGGTCGGTCACCAGAGCGTGCGGATCGAGGGGGACGGCGAAGAAGTGCTGATCGGCGATGCCGCCTACACGCCCGATCTGTACCTGGACCCGGAAGCGGACCGGCTGCCGCCCGGCCAGGCCGCGGACCGGGGGACCTGGAGCGCGTCGCTGAGACGCGTCCACGCCTCCCGTCCCCGGCACGTGCACTTCTGCCACCACGCGCGGGTCCTGCACTCATGAGCGGGCCGTTCGGCCCGCTGGTGGATGGCGGCTGGCTGGCCGGGCACCTCCAGGACGAGGACGTTCGCGTCATAGACTTCCGTTGGTACCTGGACGGCCGCTCGGGGCGTGCCGCCTACGAGTCCGGCCACATCCCGGGAGCCGTGTTCGTCGACCTCGATGCCGAGGTGACCGGCCATGAGCCCGGTGGTGGCAGGCACCCTCTGCCGAGCGCATCGCAATTCCAGCTCTCGATGCGGCGCGCCGGAGTCTGGAGCAAGTCACGGGTGGTCGTCTACGACGACATGGGCGGTTTCTCGGCGGCCAGGCTGTGGTGGCTCCTGCGCTACTTCGGACACCCTGCGGTGGCCGTCCTCGACGGCGGTCTGCAGAGCTGGACCGGTGCGATCTCGACCGAGGCTGTGGAGGTCGGGGCAGCAGACTTCGTTGCGACCGGCGGACCTGAGGGGATGAAGGCCGACTATGAGCAGCTGCGGACGGAGTCAGGCGGCCTGGTGTTCCTCGACGCTCGCGCTCCAGAGCGGTTTCGCGGTGAGGTCGAGCCGATCGATCCGAAGGCAGGGCGCATTCCGGGTGCTCGGAGCAGGCCCTGGCAGGCAAACCTGGACGCGCATGCGCGATTCCTACCGCCGGAGGAGCTGCGCCGCGGGTTCCAAGACCTCGGCATACGGTCGGGCTCCGAGGCGGTGGCCTACTGCGGGTCCGGAGTCAGCGCCTGCCACAACGTGCTCGCGCTGGAGATCGCGGGAATGCCTCGGGCGCGGCTCTATCCAGGCTCCTGGAGCGACTGGTGCAGGAGACCCGACGCACCGGTGGCCACCGGGCTCGACGACT
>JALYYF010000381.1 GCA_030946725.1 Candidatus Dormiibacterota bacterium | reverse complement strand
GAGGCCATCTGCGCGTCGATGCGGTCCATGGCCGGCTTCAACAGGTCGTAGAGCCGCTCCATGGCGCCGCCGACCCGGTCGTCCGAGATCGCGTAGATCTCCGACTGCGCCTTGTTGACGGCCTCGTCGGCGTCCAGCGACTCCTCGTAGCCGAGCGCGGTCACGTTCGCCCCGCTGGTGATCAGCCGTCGCTTGTAGGCACGGTCTTTGACGATCCGGGCGTAGTACTCGACGTTGGCCGCAGTCGGCACCGACTCCTGGAGCAGCGCCAGCTGTGCGCGGCCACCGACCCGTTCCAGGACGCCCAGCTTCTCCAGCTCGGCCGCGAGCGTGACGTTGTCGATCGGCTCGCCCTCCCGGAAGAGGTTCTGGGCGGCCCGATAGACGTGTCCGTTGTTCTCCCGGTAGAAGTCCTCCGGGTGCAGGAAATCGAGCACCCGCGTGATCGCGGCCTGGTCGAGGAGGATCGCCCCCAGGACGGAGGTCTCCGCGTCGAGGTCGTGGGGCGGAATCCGCGCCTCCCTCGACGGGGACGTCATCGACGCCACCCGGGCCTTACCGGTCCCGGGTGATGATCAGGTTTATGTGGGCGTCGATGTCCCGGTGGAGGCGAAGGGTGACCTGATGCTCCCCGAGCTGCTTCAGCGGCTCTTTGAGCTCGACCCGCCGGCGGTCGACCTCCACCTGGTGCTGCTGCTTGATCGCCATGGAGATGTCTTCGTTCGTAATGGCGCCGAACACCTTGTCCTCCGCCCCGACCTTGAGCCGAACCACCACGGTCTTGTTGTCGATCTCCTCCGCCAGCTCTCTGGCCTGGTCGCGCTCCTTGGCCTCCCGGCGCGCCGCGGCGTCCTGGATGCGCTTGGCCTCCGCCTCGACGCCGCGACCGGCCAGCACCGCCAGCTTGCGGGGAATCAGGAAGTTACGGCCGTAGCCATCGGCCACGTCCTTGATCTCGCCGGCGTGGCCGACGTTGTCGACGTCCTTGGTGAGCATGATCTTCACTGCCGCTGGTCCTCCAGTAAACGGGGCGTGGCGTGGCCGCCCCGCCCTCTCCTCCTTCTGAGGAAGACGCTCCGCGCCGCCGCCTGCGCCTCCCGGCGCAGCAGCTGCCGCAGCGCCCGCAAATCTCTGTCCGCGATGCTGTCCTTCCGCTTGAGCGCCGCCCGGTGCTCCCGGACCAGCGGCTCCGGGCAGGCCTCGATGAAGACCTTGACCGCCAGCACGGCCAGCGCCAGCGCGTCCAGCTCTCCAACGACCGGGATCCATGCGGGCACGTCGATCGGGCCCACGATCAGCGCCAGGGCGCCGGTGAGCGCCACCTTGGGCGCGACCGGGACACGGTCGTCACGCAGGAGGCAGTAAGCGAGTTTGGCGTTGCGCGGCACCTCCAGGACTACGGTCCGGACCCGCGCGAAGTTCACGGGCATGGGAAATCCAACAAAAGGTAACGCTTTTCGGGGCGGCGCCGACAGGCTACTTGGCGTAAGAGCAGGCTACTTGGCGTAAGAGGGCTCGCGGACCGGCCCGCCGGCGATTAGCCTTCTGCGATGCAGAGCGCGACGGCCGCCGCAACTCCGCCTGTCACCCGCTTCGGCTTCGGCCGCCACCTCGCTCTCGCATCCTTCTGGTTCGGCATCAACTTCCACTGGATCCCGATCCTGCCGGTGCTCCTTCCCTACCAGGTCAGCCACCTGCTTCCCCGCGCGACGCAGGGACGGGGGCTGGCCCTGCTCTTCGGCCTGGGCGCGGTCTTCGCCGCACTGCTGCCGCCCCTGGTGGGCGCGTACTCCGACCGGCTCCAGACGCCCTGGGGCAGGCGCCGCCCCATCATGGCCGTCGGCACCGCCTTCAACGTGGTGGGGCTCCTGGTCCTGATGCTGGCGCCCAGCTATGCCGTCCTGCTCCTGGGCTACCTCGTGATCCAGATCTCGAACAACGCGGCCGGGGCCGCCTTCAACGGCGTCGTGCCCGATGTCGTTCCCGAGGCCCAGTTCGGGAAGGCCAGCGGCGTCCTGGGCGCCATGGTGCAGCTCGGCAGCGTGGCTGGGCTGGCCGTCACGCTGCTCATGTCCACCGTCTTCGGCCATATCGAGTGGACGTACGCGGTGATGGCCGCCGTCATCGCCCTCAGCCTGCTGCCGACACTCGCCGCCGCTCGCGGGGAGGGCGCCGGCCGGGCAACGCCCAGGGCGCTCCCGGCCCGCGCCGCCCTGGCCGCCTTCCTGGCGCCGCTCCGCGGCGGAGACTTCGCCTGGGTCATCTACACGCGGACGATGGTGACGGCAGGAGTGTGGTGCCTCCTCCCCATCCTCCAGTTCTTCTTCCGCGACGTCGTGGGAGTCGCCCGCCCCGCCGATTTCACATCGCTCTGGGAGCTGCTCCTCCTGCTGGCCGCGACGCCATTCGGCCTGGCCGGGGGCTGGGTCTCGGACAGGCTGGGCCGCAAGCCCTTTGTGTACGCCAGCGGCGGGATCATGAGCGTGGTTGTCCTGCTCTTCACGATCCTCTATCCGTCCTCGCAGCCACTGGTGCTGCTGGCCGGGGTGCTCTTCGGGATCGGCTATGGCCTCTACTACGCCGTGGACTGGGCGCTCGCCTGCGCGACGCTGCCGGACCGAGCACACATCGCCAAGGACATGGGCCTCTTCCACGTCGCGCTGACGCTGCCCCAGGTCTTCGTCCCCTTCCTGGCCGGCTTCACCCTGGACCTCTTCAACCAGCGCTCCCCCAACTCGGGCTACCGTGTCGTCCTGGCGGCCGCAGCCGTCTTCTACGCGCTGGGAACGGTCTTCGTCAGCAGGATCCGCTCAGTGCGATGACGACCCCCTCCCGCTGACGACCCCCTCCCTACCCTCCCCGCAAGGGGGAGGGATAAGACCGAGGCGTCACTGGAGAGGGCGGATTCACTCCGCCCGTATGAGTTGTTACTTCCAAGCGACTCCCAAACGCCACTTTGGGGAAGGGGGCCGGGGGGGAAACCTGTTTCCCCCGCAAACTAACGAGGCGGCACCCTGGCGGCACCGCCTCGTGCCCGTCTCCGCCGGGTGACACGCACTCCCGGTTTCGGTACCTGCTAGAGGTCCGGCGCCTCTTGTGGAGGCCAACCTTGCGCGGGCTGCGGCGGGACGGTCAACGGATCGCTGGCTAATAAGTTGCCCCTCTCTCGCCGCCCTGTCAACTGGTCGTCTTTTCCAGCATGAAGGGCCCGGCGGTGGCGCACGAACCGCTGCGGTGGCATGCTGTTCTGCATCGCAAACTCCGTAGGAGGTCGTTGATATGGCCGGGCCGTCCTACTCCCACGGCGGCAGCAGCACCCCACTTCTGGGGGAGACGATCGGCGAGAACCTGCGCCGGACCGCGGAGCGCCACGGCGACGTGGAAGCGCTCGTCTCGCGCCACCAGGCCTACCGCGCCACCTACGGCGAGTTCTGGGAGCTCACCGGACGGGTGGCTCGGGGCCTGATGGCTCGAGGCGTGGCAAAGGGGGATCGAGTCGGCATCTGGTCGCCCAACCGCTACGAGTGGACGGCCATCCAGTACGGCAGCGCCCGCATGGGGGCGATCCTGGTCAACATCAACCCGGCCTACCGGACGGCCGAGCTGGAGTACGCCCTCAACCAATCGGGCGTCAGCTTCCTGATCCTGGCGCAGGCCTTCCGCAGCGCCGACTACGCCGGCATGCTGACCGAGGTCAAGGGGAGGTGCCCCGAGCTCCGCGAGGCGCTGGTGCTCGAGAGTGGCTGGGATGCGCTGCTGCGCGACGCCGAGCAGGTCTCAGAGGCGGAGCTGGCAGGAAGGGAGGCGGAGCTCCAGTTCGATGAGCCCATCAACATCCAGTACACCTCGGGGACCACCGGCTTCCCCAAGGGTGCCACCCTCTCCCACCACAACATCCTCAACAACGGATTCTTCATCGGCGAGTACCTGCGCTACACCGAGCGTGACCGCGTCTGCATCCCCGTGCCGTTCTACCACTGCTTCGGGATGGTGCTCGGCAACCTGGCCTGCACGACACACGGGGCAACCATGGTCGTGCCCGCCGAGGGCTTCGACCCGGTCGCTTCCATGGAGGCGGCGCAGGAGGAGCGCTGCACAGCGCTCTACGGCGTCCCCACGATGTTCATCGCCGAGCTCGATCATCCCGACTTCGGACGCTTCGACTTCTCGACCCTGCGCACGGGCATCATGGCCGGCTCGCCATGCCCGGTCGAGGTGATGAAGAAGGTCCAGTCGCGCATGAACATGACCGAGGTGACCATCTGCTACGGCATGACGGAGACCTCGCCGGTATCGACCCAGAGCACGACCGACGACCCGCTGGACAAACGCGTCTCCACGGTGGGACGCGTGCACCCGCACGCCGAAATCAAGATCGTGGACCCGCTCACCGGCGGCGTGGTTCCGCGCGGTGAGCCCGGCGAGCTCTGCAGCCGGGGCTACATGGTCATGCTCGGCTACTGGGCCAACGAGGCCGCGACCCGCGAGGCTATCGACGCCGCCCGCTGGATGCACACCGGAGACCTCGCCACCATGGACGAGGACGGCTACGTCAGCATCGTGGGGCGGATCAAGGACATGGTGATCCGGGGCGGCGAGAACATCTACCCGCGGGAGATAGA
>JALYYF010000343.1 GCA_030946725.1 Candidatus Dormiibacterota bacterium | reverse complement strand
CCGTCTACCGGCGGTAGAGCGCCTTTCCGTCCAGTTCGTCTTTGTTGAGGCGCTTGTTCAGGTGCAGGCCCTCCAGGAGGAACTCGATCACCGAGGCTCTCACCTCCGAGCGGTCGGGGAGCTGGAGGCGCTTCACTGCGGCCGTGAGCTCGGGGCTGTCGCCCATCGAGCGCTGGTAGCTGGAGGAAGCCAACCCCTCGCCGACCTCGATCATGTCGCCGTCCTCGAAGCGGCCGATCAGCTTCTCGAACTGCCCGGCAGCGAAGTGGCGGCTGAAGACCGCGCTCACGGCCGCCCGCTGAATGCGCTCCAGCACCTGCTCCTCCTTGCCCTCGTCCAGCGCCTCTATCTCGACGCGACCGGTCGTGGAAGCGGCCAGGTAGTCCAGGTCGGAGATGCGCGGCACCGCCAGTGACTCGCCCAGGCGGACGGCGCGTCGCACCGCGTTGGAGGTCAGGTTCTCGTAGTTGCCGATCGACATGCGGACGGAGACGCCTGAGGCCTGTGAGATGTGCGGGCTCCGGCGAGCCAGGTGTGTCATCTCGGCCACGATCTCTTTCATGAACGCCGGCACCACCAGCTCGACGTCACCGGGCGGGTGCGAGCGCTCAGCCTCCATGATCGCCAGCTCTTCGGTGACCGCCAGCGGGTAGTGGGTGCGCACCTGAGAGCCGAAGCGGTCCTTGAGAGGCGTGATGATGCGCCCGCGTGACGTGTAGTCCTCGGGGTTGGCGCTGGCCACCACCATGAGGTCGAGAGGAAGCCGGACCCGGTAGCCCCGGATCTGCACGTCCTTCTCCTCCATGATGTTGAGCAGTCCCACCTGGATGCGCTCGGCCAGGTCCGGCAGCTCGTTGATCCCGAAGACGCCGCGATTGGTGCGCGGCACCAGGCCGTAGTGAATGGTCAGCTCGTCGGCCAGGTAGCGGCCCTCCGCCACCTTGATGGGGTCGACCTCGCCGATCAGGTCGGCGATGGAGATGTCCGGTGTGGCGAGCTTCTCTCCATAGCGCCGATCTCGCGGCAGCCACTCGACCGGCGCGTCCTCGCCGCATCTGTCGATCAGGTCGCGACAGCGGACACAGATCGGGGCGTAGGGATGATCGTTGATCTCGCAGCCGGCGAGGACGGGCACAGTCTCATCGAGCAGCTCGATGAGAGAGCGCATGATCCGGCTCTTGGCCTGTCCCCGCTCACCGAGCAGGATCAGGTCGTGGCCGGAGATTATGGCGTTGCTGATCTGAGGCACCACCGTCTCGTCATAGCCGACGATGCCTGGAAACAGCTCCTGGCCGGAGCGAAGCTTTGTCAGGAGATTGCGCCGCATCTCCTGTTTGACGGTCTCGCGGGCGTGCCCGCTGGCGCGCAGCTCTGCGATCGTGGCCGGTCTGGGTTCCCTCACCCAAGCCAATATAGACTGGTCCGGCCGTGGCTCAGCCGATTTCAGTCCACCAGCTGTATCAGCAGGCGCGAGCGGGCGGCGCACCGCTGGTGGGAGGCCACCGCGGCAACCCGGCCGAACAGCCGGAGAACACCCTGGCGTCTTTTCGTTCCGCCATCGAGTTGGGTGTCGACATGATCGAATGCGACGTGCACCTCTCCAGCGACGGAGAGCTGATCGTGATCCACGACCACACACTGGAGCGAACCACCGACGGGAGCGGTCTGGTCCGGCAGCACACTCTTGCAGAGCTGCGGGAGCTGGACGCAGGCGGCGGTGAGCGACTGCCGGTCCTCGCCGAGGTCTGCGAGATGGCGCGCGAGGGCGGCGTCGGTCTCTGCGTGGAGATCAAGCAGATTCCGATCCCCTACCCGGGCCTGGAAGAGAAGCTCGCTGCCGAGCTGGTGGACCTGGGCATGCTCGAGCAGACGGCCGTGATCAGCTTTCACCACGGTGCGGTGAGGCGTCTCAAGGAGCTGGAACCCCGTCTGACCACCGGTGTGCTGGAGGGCGCCCGTCCACTGGACCCCGCCGGCATCATGCGGGCCGCGCTGGCAGACCTCTACGCCCCCCACTTCGGCGCCATGGACAGCGAGCTTGTCGAGGAGGTGCACGAGGCCGGAGGCGCGGTCGGTGTCTGGACCGTGGACGACCCCGCCGCCATCGCCTGGTGCAAGATCTGCCGGCCCGACTCGATCTTCACCAACCGTCCCCGCGAGGTGCTTCCCGCCTTCAAAGACTGAGTCGGCAGCCGGTCAGCCCTCGAGCTGGGCCATCTCCCGGGCGTTGGCCAGCAGCAGCTCCCGTATCTCCTCGTCGGACGGCGGGGAGAATTCCTCGTACCACTGGCCGACCGCCAGGAAGGGCTGTGGGGTGGCCAGGCAGACGGCACCGTCGCTTTCGGCGCCCAGCTCCGCGCAAGTGTCGGGAGGCGCCACCGGAACCGCGACTATGACCTCCTTCGCCCGCTGTGCGCGCAGTGATGCGATGGCGGCCCGCATCGTCGAGCCCGTCGCCAGCCCGTCGTCCACCAGGATCGCCGTTCGCCCCTCCAGCTGCGGGCAGGGCCGGTCCTTCCGGTACACGCGCTCGCGGCGGAGTAGTTCCGCTGTCTCGGCGCTGAGCACCGACTCGAGCTGGCTCTCGCTGACCTGCAGCTCCTCGATCACCTTCCGGTTGAGGACCCGGATCCCACCGGTGGCGATCGCACCCATGGCGAGCTCCTCGAAACCGGGCGTGCCCAGTTTGCGCACCAGGTAGACGTCCATCGGCAGCCGCAGCGCGTGTGCGACCTCGAAGGCGACGGGCACGCCGCCGCGGGGCAGGCCCAGCACGATGGCCCGCCGCTCCTTCTCAGCGAAGCGCTCGAGGCGGCCGGCGAGCAGCCGCCCGGCCTGCGTGCGATCGGCGAAGGGGAGCCGGACCTCACCGGAGTCCGGTCTATAAACTCCCACTCCGCTTATCCTGATAAGTGATAGTGCATATGGACAGATCGAGCCCTCCGTCGCAGTCTCACGCCCGCCGCTCGCGTGCGTCCGGCACCGCCACAATAGGCGGTTGTGAGGGAGGCTCGCCTGGTCGACGCGGAGGCGCTGAGGGCGCTGACCTTCGACATCGTCCGGGCGATGGGAGCCTCAGCCGAGACCGCCCGGGAGGTCTCCAACCACCTGGTCATGGCCAACCTGAGCGGTCACGACTCGCACGGGGTGCTCCGGCTGGCGCAGTACGTCGCCGAGCAGGACAGGGGCCAGCTGGTCCCCGCCGCGGAGGTCGAGCTGCTCCGGGCCGGGCCGGTCTGCGCGCTCTTCGACGCCCACCGCGGCTTCGGCCAGCGCTCCACCATGGCGGCGACGGAGTGGGTGATCTCTCGGGCGCGGGAGCTCGGCGTGGCAGCCGCCGCGGTCCGGCACTCGACCCACATCGGCCGGCTCGGCGAGTACGCGGAGCGGCTGACCGGCGAGGGCCTGATCGGGCTGGTCACGGTGGGTATGGCGGGCCCGGAATCCGGCCGGGTGGCTCCCTTCGGCGGCACGGCTCGCTTCCTCGGCACCAACCCGTGGTCGATCGGCGTGCCGGCGGCGGGGCGGCCGCCGATGATCTTCGACGCGGCCACCTCCTCGGTCGCGGAGGGCAAGGTACGGCTGGCCGTCGCCAGAGGCGTGGAGGTACCGCTGGGCACGGTGCTCGATCCCGAAGGCAGGCCGACGCGGGACCCGGCCCAGCTCTACGCCGGCGGCACGTTGAGTGTGCTCGGCGGCGACCTGGCCGGGCACAAGGGCTTCGGCCTCTCGCTGGCGGCCGCGCTGGTGGGCGGCCTGGCCATGATCGACGACCCCGATCCGACCACGGCGGGAACCATGCAGCAGCAGACCGGCGAATGGGGAGACCGGCTGGCCGGGGTGTTCCTCGTCGGCATCGATCCGGGGGCCTTCGGCGACCCGCTCGACTACCAGCGGAGGGTGGCCGGCGTGCTGGATGCCCTGAACGCCGCCCCGCCGGTGCCGGGAGTCGATCGGGTACAGGTCGCCGGTGACCCCGAGCGCGCCAGCCGTGAGACACGCCGGCGGGAGGGCATCCCGATCCCACCAGTCATATGGGAAGGCCTGTCCGCCGTCGCCGCCCGCTTCGGGGTGCCGCTTCCTTGAACGCGGCCCCGGGACATCCGCCCGACCCCGGCCCCGGTCGGAACTAGAAAAAAGCCTCCGCTTCCGCGTATATCAGCATCCAGGCGAGCGTAGTTTTTGGGGACGCAGCCGCGGTGGGAGGGTTCTTCGGTGAGTACTTGTGTTCGGGGGCGCCGCGCGTGGCGCTGGATGGTCCTGACGGCGGCCGGCTGCTCGCTTCTCGCCGCCCATCCGGTGCTCGCCACCAGCCCGAGCCCCTCCAGCGCTCCCGCCCCCAGCCCCTCGGGTGCTCCCGCGGCGACCGTCCCCCCGACCTCGGTCCCGGTCTCCCCGCCACCTACGGCGGCGGCCGTCGCGAAGCCGTTCCAGGGGGCCGCGAGCTCGGCCACGCCGGCGGCCGCCGTGCCCAGCGGGTCCGCCTCGCCAGAGGCACGCCCGTCCGGCTCAGCGTCGGCATCGGCCCCGGCGGCGTCGGCCACGGCGGGGCAGCCGCACGCGGCGCAGGCGGCCGGATCAGGCCCGGGGTCCACGGGGCAGGTGGGCACCAGCGGCGCCTTCTGTCCTCAGCTGAACTTCAGTCCGCTGTCGGGGTGCCAGGCGCTGCCCGCCCCCCTGCGGGCGGCCGGGCTGGCACCCACGGGTGCCCCGCTGCTCGTGGGCCTCATCGGACTGTCCCTCATGGTGGCGGGCTGGCTGGTCTACCGCCGCTCCCGGAGACCGGCCACCGTGCCCGAAACCGGCTCCCCGGGCCAGGATGAAACTTCGTCGGGGTCGCGGGACGATGCTGGCCCGTGAGCGCCTGAGCCCAGCCATGGCTGAACGGCAATGGCACCGCGGGGCGCTCCTCAGCCGGGACGGGCTGCCGGCGAGGCAGTGGGCGGTCGTGGGCGGCCTCGTCGCCACCTGCGCCGCCGTGGCGGTGGCCCTGTTCGCGGCCGCCTTCATCTCCGACGCCGGCGGTGCGGCGGCTGGATGGAACACGACCGTGATCTACGCGAGCGCGGCCGGCGAAGCTCCGCCCCGGCCCGTCTCGCCCGGTCTGCCGGCCCGGCGCACCCAGCCCCGGACGGTGACGCTGCAGCTGGGCGACCTGGCGCCGGGGGCCCGGGTGGGCAGGGAGGGCCCGGCGTCGTTCAGCTCCCGCGCGCAGCCCCCGCCCAGCTGGGACATATTGATGCTGCCGGACCCGGCGCAGCCGGCCGACTACGAGTTCGTCGAGAGCCTTGCCGTCGTCTATGCCAGCCACCAGGTCGCGGCCAGCGCCATGTCGTCGCTGGCCGCCGCCGAGCGGGCCGGCGGCGCCAACGAGGTGACCGCCCCCACGCCCGTGGGCGACCGGCAGACGGTCTGGGTGGAGCGGACGGCGGACCGGCCCGGAGTCGCGATCGTTCGCGTCACCTGGCAGTCGATGAACGTGGTCGGCGAGGTCAGCCTGCTGGCGCCGACCGGTCCGGCGCAGGTTCAGCGGGCTGTCCGGCTGGCGCTCGTGGAGCAGGACCGGATCGGCGCCCCGGTCGCCATCGAAGAGCAGACCTAGCCGAACTGAGAATTCCCTTGCCCGCGCTGGGAGACGATCAGGGAGGGGGTTTGTCCAGGCGGTCCGCGGCGGCCACTGTGAGCAGCCCGGCGATTCGCTCCACCGCCTGCAGCGCCTCGCGAATCACGCTGAGCGATAGGAGCCACTCCCGGTACAGCTCGTCGCTCGGCGGTTCGGCCTCCGAGATGTCGTGCCGGTCGAGGATCAGCTGCAGCTTCATCAGCGCCCGGCAGAGCTCCTCGTCCGCGGCGCGAAACGCGGCCGCCTGGTCCTGGATCAGGGTGGTGGTCGTGT
>JALYYF010000336.1 GCA_030946725.1 Candidatus Dormiibacterota bacterium | reverse complement strand
GGCGGACATCTCGATGGCGGCCGCCCTGCTCTCCAGCTCGCCGGCCACCTGCTCCGCGCACTCCTCCAGCTCACCCGCGTAGATCGCCAGCTCCGACAGCGGCGTGTCCTCAGTTGCTCGTTCGCGGCCCTGCCGCCCGAGGACAGCCAGGCACTCGTTCACCGGTGGCAGGAGCTCGACCACCGAAGCCAGCATCCGGCGGCGGGGTCTGGCAACCTCCTGCTCATATTGCCGTCTGGCGGCATCAAGGCGCTCGCGTGCCTGGTGGACAACCGCCAGGAGCTGCTCCCACCTGAGCTTCTCCGCATTGGCCAGGCCCAGACGCGCCCCGACCACCTCCATAGCCCCATCGAGCGCGGCAGGTGTCAGCTCTGCCGCCCGCGCGTACTTCGGCAGGGCGCTCAGCTCGTTGCGAAAGCGAAGCAATCCATCTTGGAGCCGTGACCGCGATCGCTCAGCCGCGGCCCGGCGCTGACCCAGCGCCTGCTGCCTGGGCTCGACCGCCGCGCTGGCCGCATCGAGCTCCCGCCTGGCGGTCCGCGCCAAGGCCGCCGCCTCCAGGTGCTCCGCGGTCAGCTTTGCCATCAGCCGATCGGCCGGCTCGAGGAGCAGGGAGTCGGAACCGGACAGCTCAGCGCCGGGGCGGACCTGCTGCAGCGCCCTCCGCGCCTCGCCCGCCGCCGCCTCTGCCTCCTGCTTGCGGGCGCTCGCTTCCGACAGCTGACGTGCCCGCAACTCAGCTTCCGCGCGCGCCCGCACATCCTGTTGCGAGGCCGACCTCTCGGCCTGGTCGGCAGCCTCGAGCCTCCCCCTGGCCGGAGCGAGCTCCGCGGTGGTGGGCGGCTCCCAACCCTCCGGCAGCGGGTCTCCACAGACCGGGCAGCTGTCACCCGGCCGCAGGCCCTCCGCGGCGGCCGCGGCCATCTGCAGCCGCTGCAGCTCAGCGAGCGCCTCTGCTGCTCGCTCGCGCTCTGATCTCGTCTCCTCGGCCTGCCGCGCGGCCGTTTCGAGGGCCCGGTTCAGCGCAACCAGCTGCTGAGCCAGCTGCTCCTCCTCCGCCTTCCCGAGTGCCGCCACCCGGGCCGCCTCGCGCGCCTCCTTGATGCTGCCGGCGATCGACTCCCGTACCTGCCGCTGCTCTTCGAGCGCCCGGCCGGCGTCCCCCTCCAGGGCTTCGGCGGCGGCCGTCGCCTTCTCGAGCTGCGTCTGCCCTTTGAGGAGATTCGCCAGCAGGCCGGCCTCCCCCTGGATGGCCGCCTCCTCCTCGGCCTGTGTCTGGCGCTCACGCTCCATGTGCTCCAGATCCAGGCGCACGCGCCTCAGCGTGGCCTGCGCTCCGGCCAGGTCCTCGTAGGACTCGCGCATCTCGACGCGCCGGCGGCGACGATCCGCCAGCTCACGCTCCTCCTCTCGAAGCCTGGCCAGTTCGCGCTCCAGCTCGTCGATCTGCAGCTGAACGCCGGCTGCGATCGTGACCAGTCCCATCAGGGTCACCGCGGCTCCCCGTTCGACTCGCCGCGCCCGTTGGGCCGGCTCCCGGAGACGGGCCGCTTCCGTCCTGGCGACAAGCGAGGCGTCCCGAACTCGCCTGAGCTCCTGCTGCAGGGCCTTGAGCGCCCCCTCCTGAGAGGCCGTCCTGTCGAGCTCGGCTTGCCTGGCCCGGGCTTCCTGGCGTGGGTCGGGCAGGAGCTCCATCCGCCGGCCCTTCAGCTCGCGGACCACCGGCTCCACGCGAGCTTTCAACGCCTCGGCTCGTTCCTTGGCGGCACGCAGCTCGTTCAACCTGAAGATTCCCTCCAGGATCCGGGTCCGCTCGCCGCCCTCCGAGAGAAGCAACGTCTGGAAGCGACCCTGGGGGAGGATGACTGCGGCCAGGAACGCCTCCCGGCGCATCCCGCCGAGCAGCTTCTCGACCTGCCCGCGGACCGCTTCGTCGCCGTCCAGCTCTCCGAATCCGGGATCCGTCAGGCAGCTCAGCTTGTGCACCGGTCTCGGATAGGGCGTGCGCGAGGTGGACCGGTGAATCCGCCACCGCTGGCCGGAGACCTCGAAGTCGAGCTCCACGCTCAGCGTCTGAGCCCCGTCGGAGATCAGAAGCTTGGGCTCGCCGCCCGACCAGGTGGTGGCGTTGAAGAGCGCGTAGACGATGGCTTCCAGGAGGCTGGACTTGCCGGCCCCGGTGTCGCCCACGATGGCGACCAGCGAGCGACCGCTGAAGTCGACCGTGCACTCCGCTCGATAGCTGCGAAGGCCTCTTAACGAGAGACGAAGCGGCCTCACCCACGGCCCCCAGGCGGCAGCGGCGCTTCCAGCTCGTCCACCTCGGGGAAGAGCGCCTGCTCCTCCTGGTCGACCGATGCCAGAAGCCTGTCGTAGATGGAGAGGACGCGGTCCGCGCTGCCGGCTCGAAGCCGGCGCCGGCCCAGGTACTCGCGGAAGAGCTGGCCGAAGCCAGGTTCGTTCTCCGTCTCCAGGTCACTTTCGGAGAGCACTCGCAGCCGCGTCCCCGCATAGTCCTCGCGGACGTCGACGACGGCCTCGGGGAGAAGCTGGGCCACCGTCTCGCTCAAGCCCGGGGTGGGCTGCTCGGTCCTCACCGTGACCTGGCAGATGGCCCGGCCGACCTTCGGAGCCAGGCGCTCGATCTCCTCGAGGCTGCCCTCGAGGCGCATGAGAGGCCTCCCGGCACCCAGGCGTCGAGGGCGCACCTGCGGCGGCCGGCCTGGCTCCAGGTCGACCAGGACGACCTCCTTCTCCTCCCCCACCTCGCCGAAGTCGAGCTGGACGATGCTGCCGGCGTAGCGCCCGCTGACAGCACCGGGCAGCGCCTGCGGCCGGTGGATGTGCCCGTAAGCCGCATAGGAGACGGCGGGCAGGCGCTCGACGTGGGTGGCGTAGGCATCGGTGACGTGGAGGGGGCGTTCACTCTGCGACCAGCGGGCGCCGGTGACAAAGAGGTGGGCGGCCAGGACGAGGACGTCTCGCGTGGGGTCATAGCCGTCGAGCAGGCCCCGGGCGAGCGCCTGCTGGATGCGGTCGACACGATCGGCGTAGTTCGCCATCCACGAAGCCGGATCGTCCAGGTGGTCGACCATCCGGTTGGCGTGGATGAACGGCAGCGGCGCCACCCGCACTCTCTGACCGCCCGCCGTGCGGTAGTCGATGATGCCCCCCTCCGCCGGAGGCAGCGGCCTGGCCGCGAAGCGCAGCCGGGAGGAGGGGCCGAGCAGCTTCCCGATCAGCTCCAGCAGCAGCCCGCTGTCGTGGTTGCCCGCCACCACCAGGGTCGGAGCGATCTCGGCCAGCTCGCGCAGCTTGTCGATGCCCCAATGCAGCTCGGAGTAGCCCGGCCGCAGGCCGTCGAAGACGTCACCGCAGTGGAGGATGAGATCCGGCCGCTCCTCGCGAGCGATGTCGATAATTCCCTCCACCGCTTCCCGGATGTCCGGATCACGGCTGATGCCGTTGCGGGTCACGCGTCCGATGTGCCAGTCGGCGGTGTGCAGCAGCCTCAAGTGCTGGACCGCATCACGCGGGCGAAGGCGTCCGCCTCCGCCTGGGTCCTTGCCTCGCTGGTCAGCCCGGCGTCCTCCCCGACCGAGGTGGCGAAGGCCGGGAAGGGAAAGTGGATCGGCAGCGGCGCTGGGATCAGGGGCTGATCGAGGACCATGGTTCCGGGTAGGAAGCGGGAAGCCCGCTCCCTCAGCTCATTGGAGAGGAACCGATAGGCGTCGGCCTCACCGGCGTCGAGCCGCCCCACGACCTTGAGGGCCGCGTTGCTGATCAGCGCCGGCTCCACCTGGCTCGCGGCCTGCTGAGCCCCGATCAAGAGGACGCCCAGGCTGCGACCCCGCTGGGCGATGTCGACCAGGATCTCCTTGATGGGGCTGTTTCCCTCCCTGGGCGCGTACTTGTTGAGCTCGTCGAGCAGGACGAAACGGAGCGGTTGGCGGCCCTGGCCCTGCTTCGATTCGAAGATCTCGCTGAGGAGCGAGCCCACCACGAAGCGCTGCGCGTCCTCGTGGAGGCTGTGGATGTCGACGACCGTGATCGGCTCCTCCAGCTCGATGGACTGGACGCCGGTGGATATCAGGTGGCCCAGGCGTGGCACCTGGGCGTAGAGCCTGCGGAGGAAGGCCTGGACGGTGCCCTCCTGCACGCCGGCCGTCCAGCCGGGCTTCGCCCCCTGGCCGTCCTCGGGAGAGAGGATTTCGGTGAGGAAGTCGACCAGGTCGCTGAAGCTCCTGACCGGCCACCCCGCTTCCGCCCGGCGGGGCGGCCGCCGCAGTTCGGCGATGCGCTCGAGGTTGAAGCTCGGACTGTCGACCGGTTCGCAGAGGACGACGGCCCCCGGCTCTCCCTCCAGCGGGTGGGCCCAGCGCGCCAGCTGCACCCTGACCCGCTGCTCGACGTAGGAGACCTGGCTTCTGGCGTCGGCGGTATCGCTGAAGCAGAACTTCAGGAGCCCTTTCCGGATGAACTGCTGTGGACTCCAGCCGTAGGTGACGAGGTCCTCCGCCGGCCTGGACTTGACGTCGGTGGCGATCGCGCCCGGTCTGGCCGCGGCTGACCTGGGGGCGTAGAGCCGAACCCGCTCGAAGCTGCCCGGGTCGCCCACGCCGAGGTTCTGCCAGCCCTCGGCGGCGCCGGCCGTGCTCTTGAAGCGTGCGTTGGGCCGATCCAGGTGCAGGGCGTCCTCACCCTTCACGCTCAGCACCAGGGCCCGCGTCTGCGGAGCCCACTGCCCGAGCAGCTCTCGTCCCTGCTCGGTCTCGAAGAGCATGTAGAGCAGGAAGAGCGCGTACGAGGTCTTGGTCGCCACGCCGGAGATGCCGGATATCGAGATGTGGCCGCCCTTTTCCCCGTTGATGAAGGACCAGTCGGCGTAAACGGGCTGCCCGCTCTGGTCCAGGCCCACCGGGAGCTTCTGCTCCATCTGGTCCGCGAAGAGCGCGTTGTCCCGGTGCACTCCCACGGCCCGTCGCACGACCGAGCCGGGCGCCGGTGGCAGCCACAGCTCCGGCACCGTACGCAGCACCTGCGCCTCGACCCTGCGCACCGTCTCGCCAGGCATCGTCCTCTCGCCGGCGATCCGCCTGGTGTCGGCAGGCAGCTGGGCGCCCTCGATCCGGCCGAAGCCCTCTACCACGATGGCGTAGTGGGCGAGGCTGCGTCCGTCGGGGAGCGGCTGGCTCACCTCCACCAGGTCGTCGAGCTGGACCACCGCGTCGTCGTCGAGCAGGATGCTGAATCGCCTGGTCGTGGCGTCCATCGAGCCGTCGACCAGGCCGATCTCATGGCGGGGCGTCGACGCGTTCACTCCGTCTGGCCTGTTCATCTCTGGACCTCCGCGGTGCCCTTCATGACGGCTTCCCTGACCGCACGCTGGGCAAGCCGCTGATCTCCGAGGAAGTGCCGCAGCCGCTGTTCCAGGGCGCCCACGGGCTGCAGGTTCTGGGGAGCGCGGGGGTCGCGCCAGGGCACGCTTGCATATCGGGGCAGTATGCCCGCCACCCGACCGATCACCTCGACGGCGGCCGAGAGGCCGGCAGACTGGGGAACCTCGAGGCGCACGATGCCCGCCCAGGGCCCCGTTATGCCGCCGGTCGGCGCCAGCCGCAGGTAGCAGGAATAGCGTTCCCTGGCGAGCCGGAAGAGGCTCGAGCGTTCTCCGGGCTTGAGCTCAGCCACCCGCCGGTGGTGCTCAGGTCGGAGAAGCATCTTGCTGTGGGTCTTCACGTAGCCGAGGATCGGCTCCTCCACGCCACGCGTGTAGGTCAGCGTGCCGTCGACCACCACCAGCAGACCCTTCTCGCAGAGCCGGGCGGCAAGCCTTCCTTCAGATCGCCGCATTCGCTCCTGGAGAGCCATCAGGGGCGCCTCCGGGGCGTCCTCGGCGATCGATCGGCACGTCCAGCCCCAGCCACCACGAACCGGAGGCAGCTCGCCGACACGACCGGAACCCCAGATGACCAGCCGCTCGATCTCCGGCTCCGTGAAGGTCGGCCTACCTTCGCCGTCGGCTATCACTCCGCCGCAGGCGTGGCTGCCGGCGACTCCGCGGGTGACCTGACCGGACGCGGCGTCGACCTGGTAGAGCGCCGCCTCGCCTCGCCTTACGCCGTCGACAAAGGCCAGCGCCTGGTGGGGACCCTTCTGGATCTCAGATCGGTGCACCAAGAACCGGTCGCCGTCCTCCATCAGCTCCACGTCTGGCACGGCCTGGTCGTCGGGTGCTACCAGGTAAGGGGATCCGTAGGTCGCCAGCCAGTCCTCGACGTACATCGCCATGGCTTAGAGAGACTCCCTTCGCTCAACCGGACACGTCAACCCGATGTCCACCAGCCCTTGTGCCTCCCCTTGCATGCAAGCCCAACCTATACGGCACCGCCGGCTTGGTGTCAACGCAGGTCTAGCTCCCGACACTGAGGTTGTAACCCCGCGCCGTAGTTGAGCTCCATGGGGGAGTTCTCCCGACACGAGGCGATCGAACAGCCTGCGTCAGGTGGGAAGGCCCTGCTCCGGGTCGTCGATGGCCAGACCTACGCGGATTGGGATGCCGTGTACCGCGACAACGTCGTGGGAATCTACCATCTGGTCTTTCGTCGAGTCGGCAATGCTCCTGACGCCGAGGATCTGTGCGAGGAGATCCTCCTCCGGGCGCTGCCGAGGCTCCGGCTGCCGGCGCCCGTCCACGAGGTGCGGTCCTACCTGGTCAAGACGGCCCGGACGACGCTGGCTGAGCACTGGCGCAAGCACTACGCGGCCAGGGAGTCGGAGATGAGTGG
>JALYYF010000327.1 GCA_030946725.1 Candidatus Dormiibacterota bacterium | reverse complement strand
GAGACCGAGTTGATGCACCAGCGCTGGCCGGTGGGTCCGGGGCCGTCGTCGAAGACGTGGCCGAGATGGGATCCACAGGCCTTGCATAGAACCTCTGTCCGCTTCATGAAGAAACTGCGGTCCTCGTGCAGGACCACATTCTCCTGATTCACCGGCTCGGTGAAGCTGGGCCAGCCCGTACCGGAGTCGAACTTGGTGTCAGAGCTGAAGAGCTCGGTGCCGCAGGCGGCGCAGCAGTAGGTGCCGTCCGCCTTGGTGTGCACGTACGTGCCGCTGAAGGGCGCCTCGGTGCCGCGCTCGCGGAGGACGTGATACTGCTCGGGCGTGAGCTGCTGGCGCCACTCCCGCTCCGACTTCTCGATTCGAGTACTCATGCCTTGATGGTTCCCCCTCCGAGCACTTGTGAACCCTCGTACATCACCGCCACCTGGCCGGGAGCCGCTCCGAAGAACGGCTCGGCCAGCTCCAGCCGCCCGGCCTCGTACGCGGCCGGCAGCGGCCTGGCGTGGTAGCGGAGCCGAGCCTGGCAGGGTAGCCGGCCCGCTGGAGGCTGCCCGACGAAGCTGACCGATTCCAGCTCGACGGCGTTCGTCGCCAGCTCCTCTCGCCTGCCCACGACCACGCGGTTGTGCCCAGTGTCGACGGCCCGGACGAACCACGGCCCTGGAGCCGCCAGCTGGCCCAGCCCGCTCCGCTGGCCGACTGTGAACAGGGCGGCGCCCTGATGCCTTCCGACCACCTGGCCGCCCTGGTCGACCACGTCACCGGGGCCGACCTCCAGCCTCCGCCTGAGGTACGACGCGGTCTCGCCGCGCGGCACGAAGCAGAGTTCCATGCTCTCCTTCTTGTTCGCCACGGGGAGCCGCATCCGGACCGCCAGCGCCCGCACCTCGCCTTTTCTCATCTCTCCAAGCGGAAAGAGAAGCCGCGCCAGCCGGTCCCGGTCCAGGTGGTAGAGGACGTAGGACTGGTCCTTGTCGGAATCGACGCCGGAATGGAGCTGCGGTTCGGAGTCGAGGCCGGCGCGCAGCACGCGAGCATAGTGACCCGTCGCCATCGCGTCGAGGCCGAGCGCGAGCACCCGCTTCAGCATCAGGTCGAAGCGGACGAACGCGTTGCAGCGCACGCAGGGGTTGGGGGTCCGTCCTGCCAGGTAGCCGGCGTGAAAGGGAGCGATCACGCGCTCGCCGAACTCCTTTTCCAGGTTCCAGACGTAGTAGGGGATGCCGAGCAGGCCGGCCACGCGGCGGGCGTCCTCCACCGCGCTCAGCGAGCAGCAGCCTCCGTGGCGAGCGTTCTCCTCGTCGTCGCCGCGCGGCCACTGCTGCAGCGTGATGCCGACCACCTCGTGGCCCTGCTCCAGGAGGAGCCCCGCCGCCACGCTCGAGTCCACGCCGCCGGAGAGAGCGACCGCGACCTTCATCGCGGCCAGTCTACTGAGGCTGGGTTACAGCCCCCCGGCCACGGCGGGGACGATCGCGATCTCGTCCGACTCGGCGACCGGCGAGTCCAGCCCCTTGCCCATTCGCACGTCCTCGTCGTTCAGGAAGAGGTTGACGAACTGGCGAGGCTGGCCCTGGTCGTCGAGCAGCCGGCCCTTGAAGCCGGGGTGCTTGGAGTCGAGCTCGTCGATCGCCGTGCGGAGGTCCTGCGCCTCGACGTCAACGGTCGACTCTCCGCCGCTCAGGTTGCGAAGCGGGCCTGGAATTCGAAAGACAGCCACGTTACGAAAACTCCTTCAACAAGCTCAGACCGACACCTTCTCGCGAAACGCCCGCATGGTCGGCGCTATTTCCACCCGCCGGTCGACGCCCAGGGGCACCACCTCGGGCGTCTTCAGGCCGTGCCCGGTGATGTAGGCAACCACCACCTCGTCACCCTGCCAGCGGCCGGCCCGGGCGAGCTTGGCGAGGGCGCCGATTGTCACGCCGCCGGCGGTCTCGGTGAAGATGCCCTCGGTCCGCGCGAGGAGCCTCATCGCGTCCACGATCTCCTCTTCGCTGACCGCTTCGATGTCGCCACCGGTCTCCTTTGCAATGCGCACGACGTAGCTGCCGTCCGAGGGGTTGCCGATCGCGATGGAGCGAGCGATGGTCTGCGGGCGCACCGGGGTGATCCGCTCGGTCCCCTGGCGCCAGGCATTGTAGACAGGAGCGCAACCGGCCGCCTGGGCGCCGGTGAGGCGCGGGAGCCTGGAGGGAGCCGGAACCAGGCCGAGGTCAATCAGCTCCTGGACGGCTCGGCGGTGACGGACGAACTGGCAGCCGGATGCGATCGGGATGATGATCTCGTCCGGCAGCCGCCAGCCCAGCTGCTCGGCCGTCTCGAAGGTGAGCGTCTTGGAGCCCTCGGCGTAGTAAGGCCGAACGTTGATGTTGCAGAAGGCCCAGTCGCGCTCCTCGATCAGCTGGCTGCAGAGCCGGTTCACGTCGTCGTAGTTGCCCTTGACCGCCACGACGTTGGGCTCGAAGACCGCGGTGGCGATCAACTTGCCCTCCTCGGTGTCCTCGGGAACGAACACGTAGCACTCGAGCCCGGCCCGGGCGGCGTACGCCGCCACCGAGTTGGCCAGGTTACCGGTGGAGGCGCAGCCGATCGTCTCGTAGCCGTGCGCACGCGCCCAGGAGACAGCCACCGAGACCACCCTGTCCTTGAACGAGTTGGTCGGGTTCATGCTGTCGTTCTTCAGGTAGAGGTTCCTGAGGCCCAGCTCGGCCCCCAGCCGGTCCGCCCTCACCAGGGGCGTGAAGCCCTCGCCGAGCGTCGTTATGGGCGCATCGTCCTCGACGGGAAGCAGGTCCCGGTATCGCCACATGCTGGGGGGTCCGGACTCGATGCGCTGCCTGCTGATCACACGGCTGATGGCCGCGTAGTCGTAGACGACGTCGAGTGGCCCGAAACAGGCATAGCAAACATGGTTGGCCTGGACCTCGTACTCGGCGCCACACTCACGGCAGCGCAGGCCCAGGACCCGGGGTCCCCAAGGTCCCCGCGAAATCGCAGATTTCGTGGGGTGGTCCTGCATCTCTGCCCAGTTTAGTGTTTGGCGGATGCCGCAAGACGCCGCCTGGCGCCGCCGGTACCGCGCCACCGTGGCCAGCCTGCCCGTCTGGGCCCAGGACGAGCCCGGCCGGCTGCTCAGGTTTCGAACGAGGAGGGCCGCTCCGAGCTCTACTCCTGGGACGAGCTCGAGGACCTCGCCGCTGTGGGAGCCCACTTGCCGGCGGCCGGCCTGGCCGATCCTTTATCTCCGCCCCCGCCGTGCGGGGGGCGGCTGGGTTGGGGGGCCTCTCGAAGGACGCTGACCGCGCTGCCGTGAGGCAGGCCGCTGACGGCCCCCCACCTACCTCCCCCGCAGGCGGGAGGAGGATCAATAGTTTGTTAGACTAACGAATCGAAGTGGCAGAGGTCACCGCCCCCGTCGAGCGCCTGCAGGTCGCCGCCCGGCTTCGGCTGGCCGTGACCCGCCTCAACCGCCGCCTGCGCGCCGAGGGCGAGATCGGGTTGAGCCCCGCGGCGACTGCCGCCCTGGCGAGCATCGGCCGTCACGGTCCGCTCTCCCTCGGCGAGCTGGCGTCGATGGAAGGCGTGAAGCCGCCGACGATCACCGCGACAGTCGCGGCGCTGGAAGCCGACGACCTGGTGGTCCGTGAGCTCGACGGCCGGGACCGGCGCGTGACCCGGGTGAGGCTCACGCCCCGCGGCCGGCAGCGGCTCGAGCGCAGCAAGAGGAGAAAGACCGCCTACCTGGCCGCCCGCCTCGAACGACTGGACGAGCGCCAGCTGGAAGACCTGGACCGCTCCCTGGCGCTGATCGAGCTGCTCCTGGAGCCTCAGCCTTGAGGCGGCTCACCCGGCTTGCCGGCACCACCTTCGACTCGCTCCGGGTCCGCAACTACCGCCTCTACTTCATCGGCCAGGTGATCTCGGTCAGCGGAAGCTGGATGCAGCGGGTCGCGCAGGCCTGGCTGGTGCTGCACGTCAGCGGCAGCGGGCTGGCTCTCGGGATAGTCACCGGGCTGCAGTTCCTGCCCGTCCTGCTGGGCGGCCCCTGGGGCGGCCTTCTCGCGGATCGGGTGGACAAGCGCCGACTCCTGGTCTGGACCCAGGCCGGAATGGGGCTGCTTGCACTGCTGCTCGGGCTGCTCACGATCGCCGGGGTGGTCCAGCTCTGGATGGTCTACGCGCTTGCCCTGGGACTCGGCTGCCTGACCGCCATCGACAACCCCGCCCGCCAGGCATTCGTGGCCGAGATGGTGGGCCGCGAGCACGTGATGAACGCCGTCAGCCTCAACAGCGCGGTCTTCACCTCCGCGAGGATCATCGGACCCGCCTTTGCCGGACTTCTCATCAATTTGGTTGGGACCGGCTGGTGCTTCGTGGTAAATGCGGTCAGCTTCGGCGCCGTGATCGTCGCCCTGTCACTCATGCGGCGCCAGGAGCTCAGGGGCGCCTTGCCTTCCCGCCGCGGTCCCGGACAGGTCAGGGCCGGACTCAGCTACGCGTGGTCTCGCTCGGAGCTGCGGGTTCCGCTGCTGCTCATGGCCGCCGTGGGGACACTGGCGCTCAACTTCACGGTGGTGCTGCCGCTGCTCGCGAGCCAGACCTTCCACGGCAATGCGGGGACCTACGGCCTGCTCTTCTCGACGCTCGGCCTGGGTTCTCTGCTCGGCGCCCTGTTCGCGGCCGGACGGCGCGAACCGAGCCGGCGCCTCCTGCTGCTCGCCCTGCTCGCATTCGGCGGCCTCATGCTGGCGGCCGCCGTCGCGCCCTCGTTCTGGACCGAACTCCTGGTCCTTGTGCCGCTGGGGGCCGCGACGATCACCTTTCAGGCGACCGCGAACTCGACCCTCCAGGTCAACTCAGACCCCGCCCTGAGGGGCCGGGTCATGGCGCTCTACGGAATGGTGTTCATGGGCACCACGCCGATCGGCGCGCCCATCGTGGGATTGGTCTCCGAACGGTTCGGGGCCCGGGCCGCGCTCGCCCTGGGCGGCGTCGCCATACTGCTTGCCCTGGTCGGGTTCGGCCTCTGGTCAGGATCGACCGAGTGGAGAAGACGCCGTGTGGGCCCGCTTCCTGAAGAAAACAAGGACCGGGCCGGCATGCCCGGCCCGGTCCTCAGGGGGTAGCTTCAACGTGAGCCCAGGCAATGCCTGGGGCACCCGATTGTGTTCCCGCTGCCGCCGGCTGGCAATGGGCCATATGCCTACCGGGACGCTCACCGTGGTGCTGTCCCTATTGCTGACGTCGTGCGCCGGCCCGAGCACGCCCAGCGCCCCGGCGTCCCCCACGCCGCGGCCCGCGGCCGTCTCTCCGGCGGCCACCCCGAGCGGTTCGACCAGTCCGGCAGCCGCCTCGCACGTCTTCGTGATCGTGATGGAGAATCGAAGCTTCGCCGACGCGATCGCACAGCCCTACACCGCCCAGCTCGCCGGCCAGTACGCGGTCGCCGACAACTACCACGCCGTCTCTCATCCCAGCCTGCCCAACTATTTGGCGCTCACCTCCGGCTCCACCTGGGGCATCACCGACGACGGATACCACGCCCTGCCTGCCGGCGGTCTCGGCGCACAGCTGACGCAGGCGGGAGTCAGCTGGCGCGCCTACATGGAGGGCATGGGAAGCAACTGTCTCGCCTCGGACTCGCACTATGCCGTCAAGCACAATCCCTTCGCCTACTACGGCGGCGCCTGCCCCTCCAACGTGGTGCCGCTGACCGCGATGCAGGCAGACCTGGCGGCGTCCGCACCCCGGTTCGTGTGGATAACCCCCGACCTCTGCCACGACGGCCACGACTGCAGCGCCGCCACCGCGGATGACTTCCTGCGAAGCCTGGTGCCGCGCCTCCTGGCGACGCCGGCCTGGCAGCAGGGTGGCCTGCTGCTGATCACCTGGGACGAGGACGACGGCTCCTCGTCCAACCGGGTCCTGACCCTGGCGGTCGCCCCTCACGTCGCCGCCCACACCAGCGACCGCTCCCACGACCACTACTCGCTGCTGGCGACCGTCGAAGACTCGCTGGGTGTCCCCCGACTCGGACACGCGGTGCAGGCCTCGCCCCTCACAGAGCTGACCGGCTGAGGGCCGTTCTCGCCGCCTCCCCGCACGCGAGGTGCGATGCTGAGGGGGTGGCCAGGGAGGTGTTCAACGGGAAGCTGATAAGCGTCCGGGTGGACGAGCGGGGTCGCGAGCTGGTGGCGCACCCGCCCGCGGTCGTGATCGTCGCCCTGGAGCACAGCGGGCAGGTATGGCTGGTGCGCTCTCAGCGCCCGGTGCCCGAGCAGACCCTCGTAGAGGTTCCGGCCGGCCTGATCGATCCGGGCGAGTCTCCGGCCCAGGCCGCTCGCCGGGAACTGCACGAGGAATGTGGGCTCGAGGCCGTGCACTGGGAAGAGCTCGCCTCCGCCTACTCGAGCCCCGGCTTCAGCGACGAACGCATCCACGTCTACCTCGCGACCGACCTGCGTCGGGTCGGCGGTGCGGAACCGCCGGGCGAGGTCGAGGAGAGATTCACGGCTGAGATGGACGAGGCGCTGCGCCTCTGTTCGGCCAACCTCCAGAGCCTGGCCGCGCTGCTGCTGGCATCCAGGCGCCTGACGCAGCGGGGCGGTGACGGGCATCCGGGATAATTCCCTGGCCGTGCGCATCTTCTCCGGGATCCAGCCCACCGGGGCCAAGCACTTCGGCAACTACTCGGGCGGCTTTCGCCAGTACGCCGCAATGCAGGAGCAGGGCGACGCCTTCTTCTGCGTCGTGGACCTGCACTCGATCACCGTCGAGCACGAGCCCAAAGAGCTCCGCGAGGCGACTCTGGACCTGGCGGCAATGCTCTTCGCGACGGGCCTGGACCCGGCGCGTTCGACGGTGTTCGTGCAGAGCCACGTCACCGCGCATGCAGAGTCGGCATGGCTCCTGGCCGCGGTGACGGGCTTCGGCGAGCTGCGGCGGATGACGCAGTTCAAGGACAAGTCGGAGGCGCACGACTTCGTGTCCGCCGGGCTCTTCACGTACCCGGTCCTGATGGCCGGCGACATCCTCCTCTACCAGACCGACGTGGTGCCGATCGGCGACGACCAGAGGCAGCACCTGGAGCTGACTCGCGACGTCGCCGCCCGCTTCAATGCCCGCTTCGGACCCACCTTCAAGCTGCCTCGTGGCCAGTACCCGGAGGCCGGCGCCCGGATCATGGACCTTCAGGAGCCGGAGAAGAAGATGTCGACCAGCACCAGCTCGGAGATGGGCAAGCTGCTGCTCGTCGACCCGCCTGAGGTCATCCGGAAGAAGGTGATGAGCGCCGTCACGGACACGGGCCGCGAGGTGCGGCGGGCACCGGACAAGCCCGGAATCAGCAACCTCGTCGACATCATGGCGGTGGCGTCGAACGAACCGCCCGAGGCGATCGAGGAGCGCTACGGCGCCGGGGGCTACGGGCGCTTCAAGTCGGACGTGGCCGGCGCCGTGATCGAGCTCCTGACCCCCATCCGGACCCGCTACCAGGAGCTGCGGGCCGAGAGCGGCGAGCTGGAGCGGCTGCTGGCCGAGGGAGCCGGCAGGGCTCGCGAGACCGCAGAGCCCACCCTGGCAGCGATGTACGAGCGGATGGGCTTCGCCCGCCCCGCGGCGCGGCCGGCGGCCACCGACCTGGCTACCGGTACGCGCCGGCTCTAGAGGCCTCGGCCACCAGCCTGTCGTAGACCAGCTGGGACCACGACTCCATGGCCAGGTAGTAGATGCGCATCTCGTCCAGAGTGAGTAGCTCGCCGGAGAGCTTGTCCGTCTCGCGGATCGTGATCTCGGGCCGGTCTCCGTCGATCAGGAAGACCACCGCAAGGTGCACCTTCGAGACCGGCGAGGAGTCGTCGTTGATCAGGCCCAGGAGGCGGGTCTCGAAGCGGCCCTCGTAGACGACCTCCTCCTCCCACTCCCGCTTGAGGCAGTCGGCGATGGGATCGCCGTGGTCCAGGTCCCCCGGGTTGATGTGGCCTCCCACCCCGAGCGAGTAGAGCTGGCGGAGCCGCTTCTCCGACGAGGCCTTCAGGCGGTGCGTCAGCAGGTAGCGGTCTTCGTGGCGGAAGACCACGTAGGGGATGATCTGCTGGTAGGCGGGATCGTCCTCCACCTCGCTCCGCGGCATGAAGAACGAGCTCTCCCGGAGCACGCGCTGAACGCGTTCCAGCCCCTCGTCCACGAAGCCATGCCAGGCCCCGTCCGGGAAGAGGTCCTCCCTCCTCACGCAGAGCACGTGCTCGAACAGCGGTCCAGCCACTACCGAACTCCTCCTCCCCCCGCTGCGTGAGGAGAGGCTGGGAGGGGGGCCTTCACCGCCCGGCTTGCGGACGTCCCCACACCAACCTCCCCCCGCCGGGAGGGGGGAGGATCTATTGGAAGACGCATCAGAGCTGGGTCACGTCGAACAAGGGCTCCTTCCTCAGAGGGCTGAGTGCCGAGATGTCGATGGGTGGGGAGTCGCCGAGGATCATCGCCGCCAGGCAGTCGGCGACGGCCGGCGAGTGCATCACGCCGTGTCCGCTGAACCCGCACGAGGCCCAGACCCCCGGCCGCTCGGTGAGGCCGACCAGCGGGTGGTGATCCGGGGTCACCTCGTAGAAGCCGGTCCACTGCCTCTCGGGCAGTTCCACGGCAGCGCGGGGCAGCCGGTGAGCCAGCCACCGCCGATGGTGCTCCCACTGGTTCGGGTCCCCGGGGCCGATGATCAGGAGGCGGCCGCCCCGTTGCCGGAAGTGGTAGCCGGAACCGGCGTCCAGAGTCACCGGGACGTCGGGCGTCAGCCAGTCGAAGGGTCCGATCTGAAAGATGCCGCGTTCGACCGGAGTCACGTCGAGGTCGATCTCCAGACCGGATCCCACCTCCCGCGCCCAGGGCCCCGCGCAGACCACCACGGCCTCCGCCTCGAGGTCGCGCGGCGAGGCCGGACACTCGTAGCGGAAGTCGGCTCCAGCCTCGGTCGCCTCGGCGACGAAGCACCCGAGCACGTCGATCGGGACGTACACGCCGTCGAGGGCGCAGTAGTTGGTGAAGAGGACGTCGGAGGTCTCCACTGAGGGCACCAGGGTGGTCGGATCTGGGTGCTCGATGGGCAGCCCCTGCTCGCGCTGGTACTCGGCCCTGCTGCGCAGCTCGGCGGCCACCTCCTCGGTCTCGCCGAGGTACAGGTATCCGACCGACCGGAACCCGATGCGATCCGAGCGAGCCTCGAAGAAAGGCCGGGACGCAAGGGAGAGCGCGATGTTGAGCGCGTTCCCCTGCTGCGTGCGGAAGCCGCCGAAGGCGCGCCCCGTCGAGCCGGAGCCGGTAGGCCTGGGGTCGAACACCACCACGTCCCGGCGTCCTCGCCTGGCCAGCGCCCAGGCGGTGGCTGCCCCGACCACTCCGCCACCCAGGATCGTAATCACGGCCCGGCCACGCGGACCAGGCCGCGGCCGTAGCGGGCGACCAGTTCGTAGGTCAGACTCAGGTCCCTGTCCCTCACGGGCAGGAAGAATATCCAGGCCGCCTCACCGGTGTCCGTGGTGATCATCGTGCGAGCGGAGTCGGACGAGGGATTTCCGCAGGCACCGAGATCGTCCGCCACGCAGAGCCGCCCGGCCACGTTGACCGTCTCCTTGCCGATCCCCGCGTACGACTCGCCGGGTCGGCCGAGCCTGAGCCTCAGCTGACCCTGGACCTTTTCAAGGTCGTAGAGACCGACCGGAACCTGGAGACGCAGGGAGACCACGTTGGCGACGTCGACCAGCGAGTTCACGCGCGGCAGGGGCTCGCCGCGCCGCACCCGGCGAAGGAGGGCCTCGCTCGAGGGCCGGTGGCGGGTCGGGTCCTGGCCGAAGCGCCGGTAGAGCGCCCGGGCCCGGGCGGCGTCCGCCACCTTCCCGTCGCGCGCGGCAGCCTCGGCCCGGTCAGCCTCCTGGTCGAAGTCGGCTCGGGGCTCGCTGATCTCCAGCTCGTGAAGCTGGAGGGCCACCACCGTCAGGGCGAGCTGCTCGTCTACCTGGAGCACAGCAGCTCGAGGTGGTGCCAGAACTCGGGGTAGGACACTTCCACGCACTCCGCTCCCTCGATCTCCGTCTCGCCTTCGGCCAGCAGGCCCGCAACCGCCAGCGCCATCGCGATCCGGTGGTCGCCACGCGCGGACACGCGGGCTCCCTCCAGCCCTCCTCCCCCACCGATCTCCCAGCCGTCCGGCAGTTCTTTCACCCGGCCGCCGAGCTGCGCCAGCCCTTCAGCCATGGCCGCGATGCGGTCGGATTCCTTCACACGGAGCTCGGCGGCGCCCGCTATGCGTGAGACGCCCGGGAGAAAGGCGGCTGCCACGGCGAGGACCGGCAGCTCGTCGATGAGCAGGGCAGCTTCGGCGCCATCCACCTCCAGGGCGCGTGCCCCGCCGCCGCCGCCACCCACCTCGAGGTCGGCGACCGGCTCGTCGCCGGCCTGGCGCAGCCCGGATACGCGGACTGAAATGCCGACCCGGCCGAGGACGTCGAGCAGCGCGGTGCGGCTCGGGTTGACGCCCACGCCGGGCAGCCGGACGCGGGCGTTCAGGCTCAGGCCGCCGGCCACCAGCCAGAAGGCCGCCGCGGACATATCTCCTGGCACGGTGAGGCTGAGCGGCCGGAGGCGTTCGGCGGGCCCGACCACCGAGGCCGTCCCGGGCCGGTACTGGATCTCGGCGCCCATCGACCGCAGCATCCGTTCGGTGTGGTCGCGGGAGGGCGCGGGCTCTGTGATCCTTGTCGTTCCCTCGGCGTAGAGGCCGGCCAGCAGGAGCGCCGTCTTGACCTGTGCGCTCGAGACCGGGCTGGCGTATTCGATGGCGACCAGGCCTTCTCCTCCCCCGACGCGGAGCGGGCCGGTCTCGGCACGCGCCCCCATCAGCCGGAGCGGCTGTGTCAGCCGCTCCATGGGGCGGGTCGAAAGCGAAGCGTCGCCGATCAGCGTGCTCGCGAATGGCTGGCCCGCGAGCAGACCCGCAAGCAGCCGCATCGTCGTCCCCGAGTTGCCGCAGTCGAGCGGAGCGGAGGGGGCCT
This sequence comes from Candidatus Dormiibacterota bacterium, assembly GCA_030946725.1. Lineage (GTDB taxonomy): Bacteria > Chloroflexota > Dormibacteria > Dormibacterales > Dormibacteraceae > Nephthysia. The sequence goes on along the minus strand of JALYYF010000327.1, from coordinate 404 downwards.
TCAGACCGCGCAGTCCGGCGCCGAGCACTCGGTGGTCTTCCACGTCCACGCCCAGCGCTCGCACGCAGGATGCGGTGCTGGCAACGTCGGCGGACTCCGACAGTCCATGGACTGCCGCCTCACCGTCCGCGACGGCGTTGAAGATGAGGGCCCGGTGCGAGATGGACTTGTCGCCGGGAAGCGTGACGCGGCCCTCCAGACGGCCGCTCCCTCTAACCCTCGCGAGCACCGTCCGACCACCGGTCGCGCACCCGCTTCGCCTCCTCGAAAAGCTCGATCAGCCGGCCGTCGCCGGCCTCCAGGTGGCGCCGCAGCCTGGCCAGCGACGATTCGGCGGCTTTGACCGCCTCGGTGATGGACTCGCGGTTGGTGCTGACGATCGCCGCATAGAGCTGCGGGTCGCC
>JALYYF010000317.1 GCA_030946725.1 Candidatus Dormiibacterota bacterium | reverse complement strand
GTCAGCGCCTGCCACAACGTGCTCGCGCTGGAGATCGCGGGAATGCCTCGGGCGCGGCTCTATCCAGGCTCCTGGAGCGACTGGTGCAGGAGACCCGACGCACCGGTGGCCACCGGGCTCGACGACTGACGTCGACTCTCAGCGGCATCGCTCGCGCTGATACCCTAGCGATCCATGCTGCTGGAGGGTAAGAAGCTCCTGGTGACGGGTGTCCTCGACCGCAAGAGCATCGCTTTCTCCATCGCCGAGGAAGCTCAGAAGGCCGGTGCGGAGATCGTCCTCACCAGTTTCGGCCGGGTCATGAGCATCACGCAGATGATGGCCAAGCGGCTGCCGGTGCGGCCTGACGTGCTCGAGCTCGACGCCACCAAGCCGGCGGACGTCGAAGCGGTGTGTGAGGAGCTGCGAGGGCGCTGGGGCCGGCTCGACGGCTGGGTGCACTCGATTGCCTTCGCGCCTGAAGACGCGCTGGGCGGCAATTTCCTGAACACTCCCTGGGAGAGCGCCGCCAGCGCCTATCGAATCAGCGCCTTTTCGCTGAAGGAGATCGCGGTGGGCCTGCTCCCGCTCATGACGGAGCACGGCGGTTCGATCGTGACGCTGGACTTCGACAATTCGGTGCACGCGTGGCCCTCCTATGACTGGATGGGCGTCAGCAAGGCCGCGCTGGCAGCCATCGTGCGCTACCTCGCGCGCGACCTTGGCCGCTACGGAATCCGCGTCAACGCGGTCTCGGCGGGGCCCATGCGGACGATCGCGGCCAAGGGCGTGCCCGGCTTCGCGACGGTGGAGGAGGTCTGGGGCAAGCGAGCGCCGCTGGGTTGGGACACCACGGATCCCAGGCCTGTCGGGCGAACGATCTGCGCGCTGCTCAGCGACTACATGCCCGCCACCACCGGCGAGGTGATCCACGTGGACGGCGGCCACCACGCGATGGGCGCCGAGCTTCCCGACCAGACCGAGAAAACGACCAGGCGCCGTGAGTCAGAAGTCGGCCGGTAGAGGTGCGAATCGACCCGCCCTGGACTGTGAACGCCAAACGCACCTGGTGTCACTAGAGGGGCGTTCGGCGGCCTGAGGCCCCCAGGCGGATCCGCCGGGGCCGTGGCGCTCCTCCTCCTCGCCGCGGTGCTGTTCGGGACCACCGGTACGGCACGCGCGCTGGGATCGGAAGGCGCATCCCCACTGGCCGTGGGGGCGCTGCGCATCGTCGTGGGTGGCATCCTCCTCGTCGGTCTGGCGGCCGCGACCAGAGCCCCGCTGGCGCGCAGCCTGGATCCCGATGTCCGCCTCGCCACGCTGGTGGGTGCTGTGGCGGTGGCCGCCTACCAGCTCTGTTTCTTCGCGGCGGTCACCCTGAACGGAGTCGCGGTGGGCACGCTCGTCACCATCGGCTCGGCACCCGTCCTCGCCGGTCTGCTGGGGATGCTTCTCGGGGAGCGTCCCAGCCGCGCCTGGGGCGTCGCGACTGCGCTGGCGATCGGGGGCTGTGCGCTGCTCCTGATCCCCGTTGGTCACAGCAACGTGCGGCCGCTGGGCACCCCGCTGGCTCTGGCCGCGGGTGCCTCCTACGCGGCGCTCACGGTGGTGACCCGGCGCGTGGTGCTTCACACAAGGAGTCCCGACGCGACCATGGCGGCGTTCTTCGGCGCGGGTGCCTTGCTGCTCCTGCCCGTGCTCGCCTCTCAAGACCTGCATCGACTCGCGAACTGGCGGGGAGCCACCATGGTGGTGTGGCTCGGATTGGTCACAACCGCGGTCGCCTACTGGCTCTTCGCGCGCGGCCTGGCTCGTCTTTCGGCGGCGACGGCGACCACCCTTGATTTGGCCGAGCCACTGACCGCCGCGGTGCTGGGCGTGCTCCTGCTCGGCGAACGTTTGCGGCCGCAAGCCCTGGTCGGCGTCGCCCTGATCGCGGCCGGTCTGCTGATCCTCACTCTGCGTCGACCTGCCGGATCAAGCAGCACTGACGACGAGGGAGAGCAACGCGCCACAATTGAAAAGCGTTGGAGATAGGGCTCCTGGTCTATCCGCGCCACACGCCGCTGGAGCTCGTGGGCCCGTGGGAAGTGCTGGTGCGCCTCCCGCACGCGTCGATGAGTCTCATCTGGACTCGACCGGGACCCGTGCAGGCCGAAGGCGGGATGGAAATCACCGCCACCACCGGCTTCGCGGACGCCCCGGCACTGGACGTGCTGCTCGTCCCCGGCGGTCCCGGCCAGCTCTCACTCATGAAGCACACGCTGCTGCTGGACTACATCCGGTCCTGCAGCCAGACTGCACAGTGGGTCTGTTCGGTTTGCACGGGAGCCCTCCTTCTCGCTCAGGCGGGTGTGCTGAAGGGCCGCCGTGCGACCACACACTGGCTGGCCAGGGAAGCATTGCGGAGCTTCGACGTGGACGTCAGCACGGAGCGCTACGTGTTCGACGGAAAGTTCGCCACCGCAGCCGGAGCCACCGCCGGTGTCGACCTCTCGCTCGCGCTAGTGCGCCGCCTGGCGGGCGACGAGATGGCACGCGAGATCCAGCTCCAGCTGGAATACGATCCCGCGCCTCCGTTCACGTCCGGTTCACCGGAGGCAGCCTCGCCGGAGCTCGTCTCGCGCCTCCGCTCACGTGCCAGGCGCTACAGGTAACAGCGGCTGGAATCCGGCGAGCCCCAACATGTTGGGTTTTCGTCATCCAAAGGCACGGCATGCTGTTAGAATCCCGAAAAGTACCCGTTCGGGAGGTTACGCGCTTGCGTGAGTGCCTCGTCATCTACGTCGATGCCGCACTCGACAAGTACGGCCGGGCAGGTTGCGGCTTGGCGGTGTTCGTACGGGGTCGAGCCCTGTACACGGAGTCGTTCGGCTTCGCTCACATCGGAGGGTCGGCTCAGCTGGAAGCCCACGTGTGCGCGGCTGCGTTGGATCTGGCGGCGGCTCGCTGGCCATGTCACCGTGTCGTGGTGCGCACCGATTGCGCACCGGTCGTGCGCAGCAGATTTCCTTCCAGCGAAACCTTTCGAGACGCCGTCAGCGAGGTCAGGGCCAGGACAAGACGCGGTCATCGAGTCGTGCGCTACGTGAGCCGCAAAGCCAATCCGGCACATGAACTCGCGCGTGACGGATTGAAGACGTGGATCAAGCAGACGGTGCGCGTCGCAGCGTGACCCGCGTTATATACTCCGGCTGCACAACCGTTCACTCTATTGAGACGGGAGCCGAAATCCATGGCAGACGAAGAATCCACACCCGCACCGCGTCGTCGCGGCCGTCCACCTGGCAGCGGAACCAGAGCCGCCACCACTTCTCGAAGCCGCCGCCGCCAGGGCGGGGCTGAGCTTGTTGAAACCTTGAATGAGATGGTCAACCAGCTGATCAGGGAGAACAGGCAGCTCAAGCGACAGCTCGAAAGACTCGCGTCTGCAGGCACATCGGCTGCCGGCGGAACTGTCGAACGTGGTCTGCGCAGCCTGCAGCGGCGCGTGCAGAGAGCGGTCTCCGGAGCGACCACCACGCGCCGGCGCCGCGCGCCGAGCACGACAGGGACGACCCGCCGTCGAAGCACTCGAACCACACAGTCGACCGGCACGGCTCGCTCGACTCGTCGGCGCACTCCTCCGTCGGAATAGAGCCTTCTTGCGTCTGAACGGGGGCGGCTCCGGTGGGCGCCGTCCCCGCCTCGAGTTCGACCACGTCCAGGTCGCTGTGGATGAGCTGGACGTGGCCGCGGGCCGTTTCGCAAGCCGTTACGGCTTGGTGGCGGTCGAGGGCGGCCATCATCCCGGACGCGGCACCGGCAACATGATCGTTCCGTTGGGGCGCTCGTACCTGGAGCTCATCGCGGTCATGGACGACTCCGAAGCACAAGCTCTCCCGACGTCCATCCGCGTGCGACGAGCACTGGAGTCCGGCCGCACTTTCGCGACCTGGGCTGTGCGTACCGAGGACCTGGAAGCGACCAGGGCGGACCTCGCGGCGCACGGATCGCCGCCCGCTTCCTCGGAGATCGTCAGTGGTCGCAGACGCCGTCCGGACGGTCAGGAGCTTGCCTGGCGGAGTGTGGAGCTGGTGTCGAACGGCGAATTCAGCGCGATGCCATTCCTGATCGAGTGGGACGTCGCGCCAGGTCTCTTTCCGGGCGCCTCTGCGCCCGCGCATCCAAGCGGAGCACGGGGGATTCTCTCAATCGTCCTCTCTGACCCGGACCCTGAGGGGACGCGCGCCGACCTGGCCCGACTGCTGGCCACGGACCTCGACTACAGCGTCGAGAAGGGGCCGCCCGGAGTGCTCGAGATCACGCTCGACACACCGGCCGGTCCCCTCCGAGTTCGCTAGAAGTCCGCCTCCAGGCGCTGCGCCGTTCTGTAGGCGTCCATGACTCCGTGCAGCCAGAGTCCGATGGCGCCCAGCTCCATCGGCACGCCCACCGCGGCGCCGACCACCGTCAGGTCCAGGTCCAGCCCCAGGAAGGTCAGGCCGCCGGCGCCCGCCAGATAGAGCAGGCCCTTCGGGTACTGGCCCAGATAGATGTGGCCGAGGCCCGGAATCAGGGCGGCAAGGCCGGCGGCCGCCCAGCGGCTCTTGCGCGGGCGGGCCAGCGACGCCTGGGCTGTCGCCCCACACGTCCTGCAGGTGGCGTCCCGGCTGTCGAGAAGAGTCCCACAGCGTCCACAGATCACGTTGGAAACCATCACTTCGTCTTTTACCAAAGCTGCTAGCCTCGCAACCATGGACCTCAGCTATACGCCTGAAGAGGAGGCGTTTCGGGCCGAGGTTCGGGGCTGGCTGCGGGCGAACCTTCCCCCGGAATGGGGGCATGGCGGCGTGGGCGGATACCGCGAGGAGGCGGACGGGGAAATCCAGCGAGACTGGCAGCGTCGCCTCTACGAGGGCGGCTGGCTGACCCTCGCCTGGCCGCAGGAAAGGGGCGGCCGCGGAGCCTCCCCGGTGATGCAGGCCATCTACCAGGAGGAGCTCGTGCTGGCCGGAGCGCCCCCGATTCTCGGCCGGCTCGGCGTTAGCCTGCTGGCCCCATTGCTCAGCGTGTACGGCAGCGACTGGCAGAAGGAAACCTACCTGACCAGGATCCTGTCCGGTGACCTCATCTTCTGCCAGGGCTTCAGCGAGCCGAACGCCGGCAGCGACCTGGCCGCCCTGGAGGCTCGCGCCGAGCGGCAAGACGGTCGCTGGCGGTTGAACGGGCAGAAGACGTGGTCGAGCGGCGCTCACTACGCCGACCGCAGCTTTCTGCTGGCCCGCACCGATCCCCGCCTGCCCCCGCACCAGGGCATCGGCATGTTCCTGGTGGACATGAAGCAGCCCGGGATCGAGGCGCGGCCCATCGCGCAGATGACCGGCTCCGGCGAGTTCTGCGAGATCTTTCTCTCCGACGCGGTCGTCGAAGACCGCGACCTGGTGGGAGCGCCCACCGACGGTTGGCGGATGGCCATGGCGACATTCGGTTTCGAGCGCAATGGGCTGGCCAACGCCTCGCGCTTCGAGCAAGCCGTCGACTCGCTCGCTGAGCTGGCCCGTCAGAGGGGCGCCGGTTCGGACGACACTGTGCGGCAGCGCGTCGCGCAGGCGCGAATCGAGTCGCACGTCTTCCGCCTGAACGGTCTGCGGAGCCTGACCCGGGCGCAGCAGGGCCGGGTGCCGGGACCCGAGGCAAGCCTGACCAAGCTTTTCTGGTCGGAGATGGATAAGCGCCTGCAGGAGACCGCGCTCTCCGTACAGGGCATGTATGGAGCGCTCGCGCCCGGCTCCGCCTGGGCCATCGAGGAGGGTCGCTGGCAATACGGCTGGATGTGGGCGCAGGCAGAGACCATCTACGCCGGCTCGTCCGAGATCCAGCGCAACATCATCGCCGAGCGCGTCCTCGGGCTGCCGCGCGGTCGCTGATGGCCACCGCCGACCTCGTGGAGCAGGTCCGGGCCAGGATCGGATGGCAGAGCGAAGTCCGCACCAGCGTTGTCGAGGCGGGTCACGTGCGCCGCTTCTGCGAGGCCATCGGCGACGACGACCCGCGCTGGCGCGAGGAGGCGCCCCCCACGTTCGTGGTCGCGCTCGGCACGGAGACGCCGCAGATCCCCGAGGCCCTGGCCTATGGAAAGGGCTGGCTCAACGGCGGCGACCGCTTCGAATATCTGGAGCCGGTTCGAATCGGCGATGAGATCGAATCGCGCATGGTGCTCGTGGACGCCTATGAGAAACGAGGTGGCTCTGGCAATCTGCTCTTCTTGATCTTCGAGACGGAGTACCGCAACCAGCGCGGCCGAACCGCGGTCCGGGTGCGCGGCACGAGGATTCGCAGGTGAACACGCGCCTGGAGGAGGGGCGGGAGCTGGCCGAGCTGGTGAAGCACCCGACGACGCGCCAGCTCGTCCAGTACGCGGGCGCTTCCGGCGACTTCTACGAGATCCACTACGACCAGGACTTCGCCCGCTCCACCGGACTCCCGGGCGTCATCCTGCACGGCCTGCTCAAAGCCGGCTTCCTTGCTCAGCTCGTCACATCGGCCGTGGGGAGTGGGGGCCGGCTCCGCTCATTCGAAGTCAGCTATCGCGGCCTCGACCTCCCGGGCCGGCCGTGTCGATGTCGCGGCCGCGTGAGCTCCGTGAGCGACGGCGTCGCCGAGCTGGAGGTCTGGACCGAGGACCCTGAGGGCAACCGGACGACGCTTGGACGCGCGACCGTGGAGCTGACCGAGGAGGGAGGCCGTTGACGACCCAGGAGCACAATCTCGTCGACTACGACAGAGCAGTCCGCGAATTCCGGCTCGAGGTTCCCGAGCGCTTCAACTTCGGGCGCGACGTGGTGGACCGGTGGGCGGAGGACCCCGCCAAGCTGGCCATGCTCTGGCTGGGCTCGGACGGCAGCGAGCGCCGGCTCACATTCCGCCATTTCGCTGAGCGCTCGGATCGCTTCGCGCACGTCCTCCGGCGTCACGGGGTCCGCCCTGGAGACCGGGTCATGGTGCAGCTGCCGCGAGTCCCCGAGTGGTGGGAGGTGCTGCTCGGCTGCTTCAAGGCCGGAGCTGTCGCGGTGCCGGGCACTGTCTTGCTGACGCCGAAGGACATCCAGTACCGGACGGGGCTGGCGGAGGGCGTGGCGTACGTCACCGACATCGATGGCGCTCAGAAGCTCGAGCAGGTGCGCGGGGAGTGCCCCTCACTGGACCACCTGATCCAGGTCGGTGGCGAGCCCCTGTCCGGCGGCTGGCTGTCGTACGAGAGCGAGCTGCGGGACGCCGACGGAGGCTCGGGGACGGTCGACACGGCGAGCGCCGACCCGGCGCTGATCTATTTCACCTCCGGCACCGTGGGCAACCCGAAGATGGTGCTCCACACGCACGCCTCCTACCCGATCGGCCACCAGATCACCGGGCGTTTCTGGCTGGACCTCAGGCCGGACGACCTCCACCTGAACCTCTCCGAGACGGGATGGGCCAAGGCCGCCTGGTCCTCCTTCCTGGGTCCCTGGAACATGGGCTCGGCGCTCTTCGTCCAGGATGCGCGGGGCAGGTTCAACGCCTCCGAGACGCTCGACCTGCTCGACAGCTACCCGATCACCACCTTCTGTGCCCCGCCCACCGCGTATCGGATGCTGGTGCTGGAGGATCTCTCCCGCCGCAGACTCGACGCCCTGCGCTGGTGCGTGGGCGCAGGCGAGCCGCTGAACCCGGAGGTGATCGAGACCTGGGAGCGGGGAACCGGACACCTGATCCGGGACGGCTACGGCCAGACCGAGACGGTCCTGCTCTGCGGAAACTTCCCGAGCCTGGAGGTCAAACCGGGCTCGATGGGGAAGCCCTCTCCCGGCATCAACGTGGCGGTGATCGACGAGGAGGGACGCCCGCTGCCGCCCGACTCCGAAGGAGACATCGGGGTTCGCATGCGGCCCGAGCGGCCGGTCGGCCTGTTCAAGGAGTACTGGCGCAACGCCGCGGCGACGGAGGCCTCTCAGCGAGGCGACTGGTACGTCACCGGTGACCGCGCCTACGTGGACGGCGACGGCCACTTCTGGTTCGTCGGGCGATCCGACGACGTGATCATCTCCGCGGGCTATCGAATCGGTCCCTTCGAGGTGGAGAGCGCGCTGATCGAGCACCCTGCTGTGGTCGAGGCGGCGGTGGTCGGCAAGGGCGACCCGATGCGCGGAACCATCGTCAAGGCCTACGTGGTGCTGGTGCCGGGGCGCTCCGGCTCGGAGGAGCTGACGCGCGAGCTCCAGGACCACGTCAAGGGCGTCACGGCGGCCTACAAGTACCCGCGCGAGATCGAGTTCGTAGGCGAGCTGCCGAAGACGATCAGCGGCAAGATCCGCCGGGTGGAGCTCCGCGCAAAAGGCTAGAGGGAGTGGCTTCTGCGGCCGCCGTCACCTACAACCCGCTGCTGCCGGCGGTGCGTCGCAATCCCTACCCGACGTACCGCGCGTTGAGGAGCGCCGACCCGGTGCATCGCAGCCTCCTCATGGACACCTGGGTTCTGTCGCGGTACGACGACGTCTCGCTGGTGGTCCGCGACCACCGGCTCTCGGCGGAGCGCGATAGGTGGAAAGGCTTTCAGGCCCTGGAGGGCCAGGGGCCGGTCTCCATGCTGGTGCTCGATCCGCCGGACCACACCCGCCTGCGCGCGCTCGTCAACAGGGCCTTCACGCCGCGAACCGTCGAGCGATTGAGACCTCGTGTCGAGGCCATCGTGAACGATGCGCTGGACCAGGCCCAAGCCCGCGGGGGGCTGGAGCTGATCGACGAGCTCGCCTACCCGCTGCCCGTGACCGTGATCGCCGAGATGCTGGGTGTTCCCGCCGCCGACTGGCCGCGCTTCCGCGCCTGGTCAGCCGCGCTGGTGGCGAACCTGGATCCACTCTCCGCCCGCGACGCCCGCTCTGTCGAGGCGGCTGTCGCCGCCCGCGAGGGACTCGGACGCTATCTCTCGGGGATCGTTGCCCTCCGGCGGGTCGAGCCGAGGGAAGACCTGATCACCGCGCTTCTCTCCCTGGACGACTCGGGCGAGGGTTTGACGGCGATGGAGCTGGTCGTGATGGCGAACCTTCTGCTTGTGGCGGGCCACGAGACCACGGTGAACCTCATCGGCAACGGGGTGCTGGCGCTTCTTCGCAACCCCGACCAGCTCGCGCTGCTCAGGGAGCGGCCGGAGCTCATCCGGTCCGCGGTGGAGGAGCTTCTGCGCTGGGACAGCCCGGTCCAGCTCACCGCCAGGGTGGCCCTGGTCCAGTTCGAGCTGGGGGGCCGGCAGATCGACGCCGGAGACCTGCTGATACCGCTGCTGGGCTCGGCCAACCGGGACGGCGCGCAGTTCGCCGACCCGGACCGGCTCGACCTGAGCCGCGACCCCAATCCTCACCTGTCGTTCGGCCGCGGCATCCACTTCTGCCTCGGGGCCCCGCTGGCGCGGCTCGAGGCTCAGGTCACGATCGGCGCGCTGGTGAGTCGTTTCCCGCGCTTGCGCCTGCAGGGCCGGGTGATGCGCAGCCCCACCGTCACGCTGCGGGGTATCCGGCGCCTACCCTTGTCGGTGGCATGAGGACGAGCAGTCTCACGGGGCCGCTGTTGCCCAGGAGCCCTCTAGCCCTGGCGACCATCGGGCTGGCCGTCGGCGCCTTTGCCGTGGGCGCGGTCTCCGTGGGCGCCCTGGCCATCGGCAGGCTGGCCGTGGGGCGCGCCCGGATCGGCAAGCTCGAGGTCGAGCGCCTGGAGGTCGGAGACCTCACGGTCCGGCGCCTGCGCATCCTCGAGCAGGCGCCTGCGGGGCAAAGTGATACCGGT
>JALYYF010000292.1 GCA_030946725.1 Candidatus Dormiibacterota bacterium | reverse complement strand
GTCATGCTCGTGAGCGTGGCCAGCACGAGAGAAGCCACGTCGTCGCTGTCCATCTCGGCCCGAAGGTGACCATCCCGCGCCGCGCGCCTCAACAAGCCCCGCACGGTGTGATGCCACGCCGCGTTGGTCTCCTCCATGATCCCCGCGATCACCGGGTCGCGTGCAGAGCGGAGCGCGAGCTCGGCCATGACGGCGCCGAGCCGCGGCTCGTCTCGGAGCAGTCGCCGAACCGCGCGCAGGTGGTTCCGCAACTGGTCGGCAGAGGAGCCGTGGGGTGTGAGGGTCGACCGGAAGCGCTGCATGGACAGCTCAACCACGCCTCGGATGAGCGCCTCCTTGGTCGGGAAGTAGTAGTGAAGGGTGGCGATGTTGACGCCGACCTCGGCGGCCACCTCGCGGGTCCGCAGACCCTCGAAGCCACGCTCTGCGATCTGGTTGAAGGCCGCCTCAACCAGGGCGTGCCGTCTGTCCGCCCTCGACGGAGCCGGCCTCTGGGCGGTCGGAGGAGTTTCCATGGCCGACTCAATTAAACACTTGATTGAGGTCTAGGAGACTCGCGAGCCCTCAGGGAGACTCTGTGTCCGGCTCAGGGCGGCCGGACGTAGCATCTGCTCATGTCCATGGTGTGCCGGCCGCACGTCCTGGACGATGACCAATCTCCGGGACCGCCGGTTCGCCGCCACCAGCAGGATGGCTGAATCAACGAGCCCTGGCAAGACCGCGCAGGTGGCGGGCGTCTACACGCCGCTCGGCGTCCACCTGGTGGGCAGCCTCCCACTCCGAAGCTCAGAAGAGGCGCTGCGGACCGTCGCCACCGCGCTCGGCGATCGCGTCCGCAGGATCCCGGACGGGGAGACCGGTCCGCGGTCGGACTGGATCGTCTGGCAGTACCCGGTCCTGAGCTCCAAGCCAGCCTTCGAGATCGGGCCCCCGGTACTCGGGTTCTACAGGCCGCTGCCGCGGCTCAAGCTGCGGGAGGGGGAGGACCCCTCCACGCTGAGATTCGAGTCGCTCGGCTACGCCGCCGCCGTCCGCGCCTCCTATCGCGAGTTCGCCCACCTGAAGCTGCAACGCGTCATCCCGCGCGGCTGCCGGTTCCAGGCGTCCCTGCCGACTCCGGTGGCCCCGATCAGCGCTTTCGTGGCGCTCGAAGACCAGTCCGCCGTCGAGGCGGCGTACGAGGCGGCCATGATGAGCGAGGTCGACGAGATCCTGGATGCGGTCCCCGCCGACCAGCTGGCGCTGCAGTGGGACACCAACTTCGAGTTCGGCATGCTCGAGGGGGTCATACCGGTCTGGTTCACCGACGTGAAGGGCGGGATCCTGGAGCGGCTGCTGCGCATAAGCCGGCGGGTGCCACCGGAGGTCGAACTCGGCTTTCACCTCTGCTACGGCGACAGCCAGCAGGGATTCCACCGCGAGCCGGCCAGCATGGGGCGGCTGGTCGAGGTCGCCAACGCGCTGTCGGCCAGCCTCGACCGGCCCCTGAACTGGATCCACATGCCGACCTCCCGGGAGAGGACCGACGATGCCTTCTATTCCTGCCTCGAGGATCTCCGTTTGCGCGCGGAGACGGAGCTGTACCTCGGCCTCATCTATCCGGAGGACGGCCTGGACGGGGCTCGACGCCGGATAGAGGCCGCCCGTCCCTTCCTGGGCGAGTTCGGGGTGGCGACGGAGTGTGGCTGGGGGCGCAGGTCACCGAAGCTGATGCCGCAGCTGCTCGAGCTCCACAACCAGCTCAGCCGCCCGGTTTCCCGCCGGGAGGCGCGACCAATCGAGCCCTTTGCGTGGCCGGCGGCGTTTGCTCGGGTGCCCGACCAGGACTGGGTGACGCAACCGGTCGATCCTTTCGGAGCCCAGTACGACGCCGTCGACAACCACGGCTGGTACCGGAACCTCGACCCCACGGTCGAGCAGCTGGCCGCCGAGCTGCGAGAGGGGGACATACTGGTCGACTACTCGGGCGGGACCGGGATCCTGCTGGACAGGCTGCGCCTGAGGATCTTCGACCGGGAGATCGGCATGGCGATCGTCGACAGCTCGCCCAAGTTCCTGCGGGTTGCGCTCGATCGCTTTCGGTACGACCAGCGAGTCGCCTTCAGGCTGCTCAGATACCTGAAGGAGGAACGGCGACTCGAGGGTCTGGACGAGGTGCTCGATCCCCTCTTGAGCGAGCGAAGGGTGGACGCG
>JALYYF010000288.1 GCA_030946725.1 Candidatus Dormiibacterota bacterium | reverse complement strand
GCCAACTTCGTGACCTCGCTGGACGGCGTCGCGGCCCTTCCGGCCCCGGCCCGCTCGGGGGCTCTGCTCAGCGGCCGCAACCCGGCCGACCGATTCCTGATGGGCCTTCTCCGCGCGCTCTCGGACGCGGTGGTGGTCGGCGCCGCCACGCTGAGGGCCGAGCCGCGACACCTCTGGACTCCGGCCTACGTCAGCCGCGGGCTGGCCTCCGCTTTCGCGGAGCTGGGACGGCCGGACCCGCGGACCGTCATAGTCAGCGCCAGCGGCGAGCTCGACCCGGGGATGCGCGCGCTGGAGCGCGGCGCCCTGGTCCTCACGACCGATGCCGGCGCGGCCCGCCTCGGGGGGCGGTTGCCCAGCGCCTCGAGCGTCCGCTCGCTTGGCGAGGGGCGGCTTCGCGGCGCGGCCATCCTGGAGGCGATCCGGGCCGAGGGCCACCGCCGGGTGCTGACCGAGGGCGGCCCCACGCTTATGGCGGCGTTCATGGAAGAGCGGCTGATCGACCAGCTGTTTCTCACCCTCTCCCCCCTCCTGGCCGGCAGGCGCTCAGGGGACGGGCGGCTCAGCCTTCTCGAGGGGATCGAGCTTCTGCCCGCCCATGCCGGCTGGGCGCGGCTGCTCAGCTTGCGGACGCACGGCTCACATCTCTTTCTCCGCTACGTCTTCAGCCGCTCCGGCGAGGAGTAGACGTTGAAGCGAGCACCCCGCAGGAAGCCCACCAGGGTCAGGTTGAAGCGCCGGGCGGTCGCCACGGCCAGGCTGCTGGGCGCGCCCACCGCCGCGAGCATCGGGATGCCGGCCGCGACGGCCTTCTGCACGATCTCGTATCCGCCCCGGCCGCTGACCAGGAGCAGGTGGCCGTGAGCCGGCAGCAGGCCGTCGAGGAGGGCGCGGCCGACCACCTTGTCCACTGCATTGTGGCGGCCCACGTCCTCGCGCAGAAAGAGCAGCTCCCCGCCTGCCGTGAAGAGTGCGGCCGCGTGAAGTCCCCCCGTGCGCTGGAACAGCCGCTGCTGGGACGCCAGCCGCTCGCCCAGCTCCGACAGCAGGCTCGGAGCCAGCACCGGCCCGGGCGGCAGCAGCGGGAAGTCGAGGGCCAGCGACTCCAGCGTCGTCGCGCCGCAGACTCCGCAGGCCGAGCTCTGCAGAAAGGACCGCTCCGGCCGGCGGCCGTGGCCGGGCGCCAGGTGAACATCGACCCGGTTCGACTCCAGGAGGTCCGCCCGGAGTAGGAGCCGGTCCTCCCTCTCGCCGGCCTCGGCGCTGATCCGCGCCTCGAGCAGCTGGGCGCGGTCGGTCAGCACCCGCTCCGCCCAGAGCAGCCCCAAGGCCAGCTCGAGGTCGTGGCCCGGGGTTCGCATCACGACGCTGAGTGGCGTCCCACCCAGCAGGAGCTGCAGCGGTTCCTCGGCCGCGACCTCGTCCGGGACGCTCTCCCAGGCCCCCTGCTGCCAGCGCCGGATCCCGGCGCCCGCGGTCTGAGGGCGCCCTGAGCCGTCCATCAGTCAGATCACCTGAGCGCCGACGGGCACCGTCCGCACCTCGAAGCCACGCCACCAGGTGACGCGTTCGGTCACCAGGCGGAAGGGCCGGGCGTCCTCGTAGAGCGGTTCGGCATAGCGGTCGGCGATCACGTCGCCGGCCGCCGGTTCGTGGCAGAGATGACCGCGGAGGCAGGCGCCCAGCATCCTGGTGGCGCGGAAAGGATGGTGGCGCTCGACCAGGAGAGCGCCCGTCGATCCCTCCCGGGGCCCTCGACCGGCCCCGGCGGGCAGCCATACGAGCGCATCGGAGCCCTCCAGCGCCCAGGCCGCCGCGGCCAGCTGCGGACTGCCGCCACTGGACCAGCAGAGCCGGCCGAGAGGGTTCCGTCCCAGGGTGCGGGCGATCGTGGCCGGCACTCCCGGGATCCTCGCCGGAAGGGACGAGGGCACCTCCAGCGCCGGAACGAGCCGCGCCCGCGTCGCTCGCAGCCGGAGGACCACGCGGTTCTGGGGCCACCACCCGCGCGGCGTCGAGGCCAGGTCCAGCAGGTAGCCGGCGACGAACGGCGCGTTCTTCAGCACATAGCCGCCCATGCCCAGCGCAAAGGCGGGGCCCTCCAGGGCCGCCCGCACGGGGCCCCGAAGCGAGCGGGGATCGAAGACCTCCAGGAGTCCCTGGAGCAGAACGGCGCGTTCGCGGTCCTCGACCAGAAACGCCGCCCTGGGATCCCGCCTGGCAAGCGCTACCTTGACCGCATGCCGGGAGGTGGTCATCCAGAGCGTGGAGCTGGCGAAGTGGAAGGCAGCCGGGGTCACCAGGGGCAGGCGCGTGGCGTTCAGGGCCAGCATGCCGATGCGCGCTCGCGCCAGAAGCGCTCGACCCTCGGCCTCCAGATCCATGGTTGATCTCAGCGTACGAAAGGCCGGCGATCCCAGCCGGCCCGACCCGTGAACCGCCTCACGGAGGAGGCGCTGCGGGCGCTCTCCCGGGCAAAGACCGCAGAGGCGGTGGGTGCCGCGCTGGAGCTGCTGCCGGACGGTGAGCCCCGGACCAGGCAGGCGCTGCTCGAGCGCTACCACTCGCTGGCAGGACCCCCCTCCATCCTCCCCCCGCGCCGCGGGGGGAGGTCAGGTGGGGGGATCCGCGACTCGGGCTGCCAGGTGAGGGCGGCGCTGCTCCGGGGCCTGCGCGGCCGGGCGCTGCCGTCCGACCTCCCCCTGCTGGAGGAGGCGCTGTGGACCTATGAGCTCAGGCCTCGGGACGAGGTGGCCGGAGGGCTGCGGGCCGCGGCCCTGCTGGTGCTTGCCGACCTCGACGAGCCTCTCGCCGCCTTTCACGCGGTCCGCCTGCTCGGCGACCCTCACACGGACCCGATGTCCGGAGAGCCGGCCGTGACCGCGGCGCGCCTGCTCGGGAGCCAGGGCCACACGCTGGTCCTCTACCAGGCGCTTCTCAGGGCCGGCGTGCAGCCGGAGGTTGCCGCGGTGTGCTTCGAGAGCCTTGCCGGGGCACCCGCCTCGGTACTGGTCCCGCTCGCGCAGGAACGCTGGAGGGAGTGCGAGGGGGCCGCGCTGCTCGCTCTCGTGGACCTGCTCCTCGCCCATCCCGAGGCGGGGCGGCTGGCGACCACGCTGGCGGCGATCGTCGAGGAGTCGGAGGACCTCGACGTGGTCCGCTACGCCGCGGCGGCCATCGTCGCCGGCCGGAGGGCGCCGCTCATCGAAGAGCTCCGCGCCCGCTCGAGCCTCCCCGGCGAGCGCGGAGACCTGGTCCGGCAGGCGCTCACTCTGCTCCCCGGGTGAGGATGACGCCGGCTCACCGTGTGGACTCGTACTGCTAGACCGCGCGGCTGATGTCGGCGACCAGCTTCCAGCCGGCGTCGCCGCCGAGGCCCTGCGTGCAGACGACCAGGACGTAGGAACCGCGGGGCCCCGACTCGACCAGGGCCGCGTCGTTCACCTCGTCCCCGATGTCGCCGATCTTGTGCACGACCGTCGCACTCTCCGGCACCCCGGCCGGGATGCCTGCCTCGAACGAGGTGCGGGTCAGGAGCGGGTAGAGGTAGACCTGGGCCGCGCCCCCACCCGCCCGGCCGCCGGCCTCGTCCACCCAGAGTCGGGCGAGGTCGTTACTGGTGGTCAGGTTGGGGTTGAAGAAGGCCGATTCGGTTGCGCCGTGGCGCGACGCGTAGTCGTTCAGGCCCTGCATCCAGCCGTCGTAGCGGACCAGGATGTGGGCGGCCGTGTTGTCGGAGTCCTGGCCTATCCGGCGCAGGAGCTCGGCGCGGGTGTAGCAGCTGCCGTCCTGGTAGTCCGTGTACCAGCCGTCTTCCCAGTCCTGGCTCTGGTAGCAGAGGATGTCCTCGAAGCCCGCGGCGCCTGCAGCCAGGCGTTCCGACTCCAGCATCAAGAGCGGCAGCTTGTAGGTGCTCCCCGCCACGAAGCTCGTGTCACCGCCGGTCGACCAGGTCTGCGCCTGCTCGCCGCCCAGCTCGACGAGCGTCACCCCGGCGCTGCCGCCCCCCTGCTCGATCAGGGCGCTCACCCGCTGCTGGAGGGCATCGAACGGCGGGTGGGTCTTCATGACCACGCCGGGCGGCCCCGGCGTATCCAGCGGCAGAAAGCCGTCGTACGGCGTGGCGCCCATCCCGCCCATGGCGGCGCAAAGCAGCGCGACCGCCGAAAAAGCGGCTCTCCCCAGACTCCTCAAGCTCCCTCCGGCCGCCAGCCTCCCAGAGCCACCCGCCCCACAGATGACAGGGATTTAAAGAATGTGTAAACGCTGGAGAGTCTCTCCCCCGCTCGTCGGGGGAGTACCCGGCCCGTGGCCGGGGGAGGGGGCCCGTCGGTTCTCGGACCAGATCGGCCCCCCACCTACCTCCCCCCGCAATGCGGGAGGAGGACTACCTATACTCATTGGCTTCGAGGAGGCGCTTCATGGACTGCAGCGCCTCCCTCAGGCGGCCCCTGACCAGGGCGTCCACCTCTCCGGCGACGAGCTCGCCGACCATCC
>JALYYF010000398.1 GCA_030946725.1 Candidatus Dormiibacterota bacterium | reverse complement strand
CCGGAGGCGGCCTACGGCCCCGCCGAGGGCGAGCTGCAGGGGTTCAAGAAGGGCTTCGCCCACTTCGCGATCGAGGGCCGGGTGCCGGTGCTGCCAGTGGCACTCACCGGCACCAAGGACCTCTGGTTGAGAAAGCAGATCGAGCTCCGCATCGGAGAGCCGATCGAGTCCGACGGCAGGACGGTGGACGAGCTGGTGGAGCTGGCGCGGGAGCGGCTCCGGCAGCTGCTCCCGGCGTACGGCGAACGGCCCGGCTGGAAGCCCTTCCGCCGGCTACTTACGCGCCTGCTCTATTGACAGTTCCCTGACTTCTGCCTGAGGTCAGACTCCGGAGCGCCGACCCGCGAACATGAGGTACAGGTTGTAGAGAAGCACGATCACGGCGATCACCAACAGCAGGTGGATCAGCCCGCCCGCGATGTGGACGACGAGAAATCCGAGGAGCCAGAGGACAAAGAGAACGACCACGACGACCCACAGAATATTGGCCAATTGGAACCCCCTTTTTTGGGCATGTTAGCACTACTGAAAGGCCCTTGATCCCGCGGCCGATACGTGAGCCCCCCGTCAAGGGACCGCGGCCACCGGCCACCACTGCCGCCCGTCCCACAGATACCTGCTATCCGGTGAGAGAGGCTGGGTCCGCCACTGCCAGCCCCAGCCGGTCCACACGTAACGCGTGTCACGTGACACGAAGACAGGCGGTGGCGCCGTCCAGGATGCTCCTGCGACGGGTTGGACGGCCGGCTGCGGCTGCCGAACGGATGGCGGCGCCTCCGCGGGCTCCGGCAGGCTGCGCTGCGCCACCGCCTCGCGGATGCGATGCCTCAGCACGACCACGCTGACGACGCCGATGGCCAGCCACCAGACGAGCGCCGCGATGCCGGGCAGCGGCGCCCAGTCCCACAGCCCGTGCAGCGCGCTCGAGGTCAGGTACGCGTAGAGCACCTTTCGGTCCAGCTTCCCGGGCCCCGCGAAGCGCTCGCGCCAGATCACTGCCGCGATCGCAGCCGTCCAGGTACCGTGACCGAAGGGGCCCAGGACCTGCCGCAGCCAGAGCACGCCGAGGAAGCCGTTGAGGCCGTTCTCGTTGAGTGCCATCAGCGCGTAGACCAGGTCCTCGAACCCGGCGAACGCCATCCCGGCCGCGGCTCCCAGGATGACGCCGTCCAGCTCGTACCGGAACTTGGTCCGGCGCACCACCCAGAGCAGCACGACCAGCTTCGCCGCCTCCTCGATCAAACCGGTGGCGAAGGCCGGCAGCAACCCGCCCATCCCGGCCCCGACGAAGCTCTCCAGCACCGCGGCCGAGGGCAGGGCGAGCACGGCGGTCAGCAGGCCCACGCGCAGCAGCACGTTGAACGGCACCGCCCGCAGCATGTCGATTTCGTCCATGTAGAGGACGTAGACGACCGGCACGAAGAAGCTGCCCACCAGCAGCACCGCGACGATGGCGATCGTGTTGCGGGAGGTGCCGGCCAGGGCAGTGAGCGCTCCGAACAGAGCCAGACCGGCCACCAGAACCACCCGGTAGCGGTGGCGCCGGTGCGGCGCGTGCGGCATCAGGGGCGCCACCGGTTCCGGCACCAGCGGATGGCCCGGCCGGGTCGGCGCCGGCATCCGAGGCGGCGCCCCGCGCGAGAGATCTGTCTCCATCGGAGTAGTTGATACGGACTTCCGGAGGCATGCGCCCGTTACGGCACGTCAGGGATCCGACGTGGTCCCGCTCAGCGGCAGGGTCCGGAGATGCTCACACCGGGTGGCCCCTTCGCGGAGGTGCTCACCACCTTCGCCATCTCCTGGAAGCCCGCAGCCGGGCTGTACATCCAGATGGCGCCGTCGTCCGCGGCCAGCCACACCCTGTCCCCGTCGTTCACCGACAGCGGCGAGAGGTTCCCGGCTACGCCGGCGTCCCCCACCCGGCCCTGGTTGAGCACCGTGGCGCGGTGTGGCTCCGTCACGAGGAGCGTGCGCTGGCCGATGCCCGCGCGGGCCGCCGGGTCGGTGTGGAAGAGGTCGCGGTCGGCAAGCTGCATGATGGGAACGCCCTTCGCGTCGGTGCCGACCACATTGACGTGGCCGTGTCCGTCCGTCCGGCCGTCGAACCACTCGCTGGTGACACCGCTCGCCAGGTCGTACTTGCCGACCGTCGTGCTATCGGTGGCGGGGAAGTACTCCATCAGCCATATGGCATTGGACTCCCTGCTGTATCCGGCGCTGGTCTCGGCGACCGCTCCTCCAGGCAGGACGGTCGGGAGCCGGGGGGGTGGATGAGGGAAGGGACGGAGCTCTCCTGAGGCGGGGTCGAGCAGCTTCAGGTTGAGAGTGCTCGCGGGCCCGGGTGCCCCTGCCGGCGGTGACATGTCGATGAGCAGGATGCCCTCCGACGAGAATCCGAAGACGTTGAGGCCGGCGTTGGTTTGGAGCAGCGTCCGATCCGCGCGGGCATCGACGACGTGGATGACCGTCTTCCCGCCGGAGAACGTCTGGGTGACGTAGGAGCGGCCGTCGGGCGCGACCCTCTGCGGCGGCACGTCGACCCACCGGCCCAGGGCCGGGACGTAGGTCATGCCGTCGGTGCGCACCGGCTCGAAGGAGGCGCGGCCGTGATCGAGGACGACGAATCCGGTCGTTCGGTCGTTGCTCAGCGCCGAGATCGGGAGCCGGCAGTGCAGCTCCGCAGCGGCGGGCAGTGCCGACACGGTGAGGGAGGTATCGCGGTGTACCAGGACGACGACCGCGGTCACCGCTACCGCCAAAGCGGCGGCCACCGCCACCTGCCAGGCGAAGAGCCGTCGCCGCGGAAGCCGCGGTGCCGGAACGGACCGTGGCGCCGTTTCGTCGCGGCGCCAGGAGGCGGGTGGAGGGGGCGCCGGGACAGTCGCGAATAGCT
>JALYYF010000272.1 GCA_030946725.1 Candidatus Dormiibacterota bacterium | reverse complement strand
ACCGGCTCGTCCAGGGCGTTGGCGATAACCCGCTCGGTCGAGGCAAGCACGCGCGGCCACGCATAGCGGCCGAGCACGAAGCGCCGCTGGCGGACGGCGCTGCTCTCCAGGGCGCGCTGGATCGCGGCGGCGACGTCATGGCCGGTCCCGCCGGTGGGGAAGGTGAACAGCTCATCGCCTCCGACCTCGTGGAGGACAGGGATGTCCGCGCAGACCAACGGAACGCGCGCCACGGCGGCCTCGAGCACCGGCAGGCCGAAGCCCTCGGCGCCGCTCGGCATCAGCACCACGTCGCTGATCCGGTAGAGGTCGGCTACGTCCTCCGACCGCACGGCGTGGTCCGAGCCCTGGCTGCCGTGTTCGCACATGAACTCGACGACCCCGTCCAGGCCCAGGCGCGCCCGGTGCTCCAGCAACTTCGTCGCGTACGCCTGGTCGTCCAGGTTGTGCGCACCCAGCGGTCCCGTGACGACGACCTTCAGGTTCGGCATGCGTGGCCGGAGCTCCCGGGCGGCGTCGATCACCAGTTCCAGGCGCTTGGCCGGAGCCACCCGCTGAGGCACCAGTAGAAGAGGATCGGCATCGAGCGCGCCGGCTTCCTGCAGCAGCTCGTACGGTCGCTCGCCGAGGTGCACGAACTCATAGGGATCGATGCCGTTGGGCACCACCTCTATTGCACTCGTGTGCAGTCCGAACGTGGTGCCCAACTCACGCTGTCGCAGTCGCGAGATGGTGACATATGTGACCCCGGGTTGGCGCTGCGCCATTATTCGGTAGGGCCATTCGGGACGCCGGAACGACTCGTACTGGCCGTTCAGCCAGGCAACGTCATGAGTCCAGGCGATCAGCGGCACTCCGAGCTCGATCAAAGCTGCGGCCAGCGGCAGATTGAACGGCATCGTCATCACGTTGTGAGCGATCACGAGGTCACGATCGGCCAGCGTACGGCGTAGATGATCGCGTATCCGGTCCCGCAGCGCCTTGAACTGGTGGCGTGAGAACTTGCCGGCGTGCAGCCGCCTGGTGGCCTCCTCCACGTCCGGATGGCGTGAATCGAGTTCGGGAATGAGCTCGGCGTCACCCCTGCCGGCGATCACGCGAACGTCGTAGCCGGCCTCCCGCAGCTTTCGCGCCTGTGCGGCCATGACCGATTCGACGCCACCGGTGACTGGAGCCGCTGTGTAGTGCAGCAGAGCCAGGCGAGCTTTCACGGCCGCTCGGACGACAGTGGATGGCGACAGTCACGTGGCATCTTGTGCCTCCTTTTGCCCACCGCTGGGTGCGCTGTCGCACGGGAGTCACTCCACAGAGGCGATCCCGAAGCTCTATGCAAGACGGTGTACGGATGTCGTGCTTCTGCGACACGCGTTTCAGACGCCGCTGTGGCATCCGAGAGAGGGAGCATAGCTCAATTGCACTGGACAGTTGGGGCTCGAACTTGGAAGCTCGATTGTGGCGCCCTTAGCAGAGCGCGGCCTGAGTTTGCGCTGAGAACGGCGGATGCGGAGTCCGGGCGGCCTACCGGTCGCGCTGACCCCTGCCTCCCAGCAGCAGCCAGCCATAGAGGAGGCCCACCGTCGCAAGGCCCACCGCCAGCTTGGCCGCGAAGGGCACGTTGGAGGGGCTCAGGTTCCCCTCGATGACGCCGGCGACCACGAGCAGCGGTCCCAGGCCGACCGCCAGGACGTAAGCCCTCCTTGCGGCGGTGACCAGCGCGTCGCGCCGGCGGTAGGCGCCCGGCTGGAGCAGTGCCCAGCCGAGCATCAGGCCACTGGCTCCGGCCGCCACGATGATCGAAAGCTCCAGAGGCCCGTGGGCGACCACGAAGTCCAGGAGCCCGAAGCCCAACCCGTAGCTGGTGACCAGGCCGAAGACGCCGCCCAGGTTGATCCCGTTCACGACCAGGATGGCGATGGTCGGCAGCCCGAAGACCACGCCCAGCGCGAATGCGCCGAGGGCCACCTGGAGGTTGTGGTCGAAGAGGACCCCCGACACCACGGGCCGGTCGGCCGGTGGGATGTCCGTCCAGAGACGGTGCTGCTTGACGACGTCGAGGATTTCGGTGGGCACCAGCGCTTGAGCCAGCTCGGGCCGCAGCAGGGTGGCCAGGAAGGTGAGGGCCGCGCTGCCGAACATCAGCGTGGCCGCGGCCAGCACGAACGGCGCGGAAGCACGATAGGTCTGCGGCACCGTCTCGGAGTAGAACCGCCAGAGCCGTTTCAGCACGGCGCCGCCGCCCCGGTAGACGGTGCCGTGTCCGCGGCCGACCAAGCCGTTGAGATACCTGGTCACCGGCTCCTCCGGCCAGTCGCGCTGCGCGCGCGCCAGGTCCGAGGTAGCCCGGCGGTAGAGGGCCGCCAGCGCGATGGCGTCCCGTGGCCTGAGGCCGTGACCGCGGCGAGCGGCACCCAGCAGGGATTCCAGCCGCTCCCACTCGGGCCTTCTCCGACTCACGAACTCCTGCGCGCGCATGGGCTCCTATCATCCTGCTCACCCGTGGACGATGGAGCAGGCGGCAGCCCGGGACCGCCACCGGCCTGGCAGCCTTCGCCGCCCGAGGATCTGGTGGTCGCGACGCCCGAACGCGTCAGCTTCAGCTACGAGACCGCGAACCTCGGGAGCCGGTTCGTCGCCCAGGTCGTCGACCTGGCCGCGCTGCTCGGGATGCTGATCGGCCTGGGAGGCATCGCGGCGGCGGTGGGCTCGCTGACACACGACTCCACGCTCCCGATCCTGCTGCTGCTGGTGGGGGGATTCGCGATCTTCTGGGGTTACTTCATCGTGTCGGAGGCGGTCTGGTCCGGCCTGACGCTTGGAAAGCGCGCGCTCCGCCTGCGCGCCGTGGACCTCCGCGGCGGTCCCCTCAGCGTCAGCCAGGCGCTGATCCGGAACCTGGTCCGCATCGTCGACTTCCTCCCCAGCTACTACGTGGTCGGCGCCATCGCCATCTTCGTGACTCAGCGCAACCAGCGGCTGGGCGACCTGGCGGCCGGCACCGTGGTGGTGCACGAGCGCCAGGCGGTGAGCCTTCGTGACCTCGGCTCCGACCCGCCGACCGCAACTCCGGCGGCGCCGCCGCGTTGGGGACGGCGACTGGAGCCGCAGCTGCTGCGCTTCGTGGTCGCCTACGCGGGCCGCCGCCAGCAGCTGGAGCCGGCTCGGCGCGCCGAGCTGGCAGCGCAGGTGGAGCCCGCCCTGAGGGCGGTGCTCCCGGACCTGGTCGCCCGCGGCGGTCCTCTCGCAGCGCTGGACCAGCTCGCCGACGAGGAGTCGGCACGCTAGCGCGCCGCCGGCAACTCCGAGCGTAGACTTCACAGTTCCGCGCCGAGCGCCCGTCGTGAAGCGGATGGAGGTTCTTTCCTTGCTCTCGCCGGCTCTTCGCCGGTTCCTGCCCTACTTGCGACCGCAGGCCCACCTGGTCGTCCTCACGGTGGCCGCAGCCATCGTCTCCCTGTCGGCCGCGACGGCGATCCCGCTGGTCATCAAAGCGATCATCGACGGGCCCGTCACCCAGCGGAGGGCTGACCAGCTCGCGCCCTACGCGGCGTTGATCTTCGCGCTGGCCCTCTTCGAGTGCGCCTCCAACTTCATACGCCGCTACTTCTCGATCCTGGCCTCGCTGCGCATGGAGACCGAGCTCCGCAACGAGTTCTATGCCCACCTGCAGGCCCTGCAGGTGGCGTTCCACGACAACTGGCAGTCGGGCCAGCTGCTTTCACGCGCCGTCGCGGACATCCAGGCGCTCCGCCGGTTCATAGGCTTCGGGCTGGTCTTCGCCAGCTTCTTCGGCATCCTCTGGGTGGCGGTCCTGGCCATGCTGATCCGGCTGGACTGGCGGCTGGCGCTCCTCAGCGCCCTGGCCGCGCTGCCGGTGCTCTTCGCCAGCCGGTCCTTCTTTCGGCGCTACGCCGGGATCGCGCGAAGTGTCCAGGACCAGCAGGGCGACCTGGCCACAGTGGTCGAGGAGACCGCCACCGGGGTCCGCGTAATCAAGGCCTTCGGCCGTGAGCCGCTGCTGAAGGCGCGCTTCCAGGCCCAGGCGGGCCGGCTGCGGGCGATCAACATGAACGCAGTCGCGGTACGCGCGAAGGCGTGGACGTGGTTCGGCCTGGTGCCGAACCTGACCCTGGCCGTCGTGCTGCTCGCGGGCGGCTTCGCGGTCAGCCGTGGCGAGCTCTCGATCGGAGGGCTGGTCGCCTTCATGACCTACCTGTTCATGCTCGTCTGGCCCCTGGACGCGCTGGGCTGGGTCCTGGCCATGGGCGAGGAGGCGACCACGGCCGCGAGGCGGCTGTCCGAGGTCCTCGACGCCCTGCCCGAGATTCGCGAGCGGCCGGGCGCCCGGGCCCTGCCGGCCGCGCGGGGCGCGCTCCGGTTCGATCGCGTGGGCTTTCGTTACTCGGAGAGTGGGGAGTGGGTCCTGCGCGGCCTGGACCTGCAACTGGAGCCCGGTGAGACGGTCGCCTTGGTGGGGGCCACCGGCAGTGGAAAGAGCACCCTCACGGCGCTCGTGCCCCGTCTCCACGACGCCGGCGAGGGCCGGGTCACGCTGGACGGCAACGACATTCGGGACCTGACGCTGCGCTCCCTGCGGGCCCAGGTCGGGGTGGCCTTCGAGGACCCGATCCTGTTCTCCGCTTCCGTGCGCGAGAACTTGCTGATGGGCCGGCCGGCCTACACCGACAACCAGCTCCGGCGTGCGCTGGAGATCGCCCGAGCCGGCTTCGTCTGGGACCTGCCCTGGGCGCTCGAGACGCGGATCGGCGAGCAGGGCCACTCGCTGTCCGGGGGCCAGCGGCAGCGGCTGGCGCTGGCGCGTGCGGTGCTGGGCTCTCCGCGCGTGCTGGTGCTTGACGACCCGCTCTCCTCGGTGGACGTGCACACGGAACGGGAGATCGAAGAGGCGCTCGCCTCGGTGCTGAGCGGCGTCACAGCGCTGCTCGTGGCGCATCGGCCCTCGACGCTGGCGCTGGCCGACCGGGTCGCCCTTCTCGAAGGGGGAAGGATCACGGATACCGGGACCCATCCGCAGCTGATGCGGCGTTCGCCCGTCTACCGTTCCCTGCTCGGCGGCCGTGAGGAGGAGGGCGACGGCCGGTTGTCCCAGCTGGCGAGGCCGGTCTGATGGCATCCCGACCGGCCGACGCCTGGCGCGGAGTCGCCGCCGAAGACCTGGATGACCTGCCGGCGGAAGTCTCGGCTCGCTACCGCCGGCGGTCGAGGCGCCTGCTCGCCTCGCTGCTGGCGCCGCGCCGCGGCCCGCTGCTGCTCGCGCTCGGGTGGATCCTGGTCCGGACCGGCGGCACGCTGGCCATCCCTTACCTGGTCGGGCAGGCCATCGACCACGGTATCCGCGCCGGCAGGCCTGCGGAGCTGGAACTCTACGCGGCCCTGGTGGTGGTCGCGGCCGCCGCGGCAGGCCTCGGCAACTGGGCCTTTCTCCGGGTCGCTGGGCGCATTGGGCAGGACTTCCTCTACGACGTTCGGATGCGCATCTACACGCACGTCCAGGCGCTCTCGATCTCCTTCTACGAGCGCTACACCTCGGGCCGGATCATCTCGCGCCTGACCAACGACATCGACACCCTGACCGACCTGCTGGCAACCGGTCTCACCTCGCTGGCCACGGCCACTCTCTCCATAGCAGCGATCGCGGTCGTGCTGCTGCTGCTGGACTGGAGGCTGGGCGCGGTCACCCTGCTGACCTTTCCCCTGATCCTGCTCCTGACACACTGGTTCCGCGCCAACTCCTCGCGGGCCTACCGGGCCGTCCGGCAGGCGATCGCCCTGGTGATCGTCCACTTCACCGAGTCACTGGGCGGTATTCGCGCCGTCCAGGCTTACTCTCGCGAGGATCGCAACCAGCAGATCTTCGAAGAGCTGAACGTGCGCTACCGCGACGCCAACGCCCTTTCCGTGCGCCTCAACTCGACCTACGCCCCTGGCATCTCACTTCTGGGCCGGGTGGCGACGCTCACGGTGCTGACCGCGGGCGGCCTGCTGGTGCTGAGGGGGTCGCTGACACTCGGCGTGCTCACGGCCTTCGTCCTCTACGTTCGCCAGTTCTTCGAGCCGATGCAGGATCTGACTCAGTTCTACAACCTGTTCCAGGCGGCCGCCGCCGCCCTGGAGAAGCTGGCCGGCGTGCTGGAGGAGCGGCCGGCGCTTCCGGAGCCGGCGCACCCCGTGCGCCTGGGCGGCGGCGGCGGGGCACTGGAGTTCTCCCAGGTGACGTTCGGCTACCAGGAGGCGTCCGTGCTCCACGGCCTGTCGTTCTCGGTGCCGGCCGGGCAGACCCTGGCCCTGGTGGGGCGGACAGGCGCCGGCAAGTCCACCATCGCCAGGCTGATGGCGCGCTTCTACGACCCTGAGCGGGGCGCTGTCCTGCTGGACGGCGTGGATCTTCGGGAGGTGGCCACGTCGGATCTCCGGCGCGCCGTGGTGATGGTGACCCAGGAGAGCTTTCTGTTCAGCGGTTCGATCGCCGACAACATCGGGTTCGGGCGGCCTGAGGCCGGCCGCGGGGACATCGAGGCGGCCGCCCGTGCGGTCGGGGCCGATTCCTTCATCGACCGCCTCCCGCAGGGATACGACACCGAGGTCCGGCGGCGTGGTGTTCGCCTCTCGGCCGGTCAGCGCCAGCTGGTCGCGTTCGCGCGCGCCTTTCTGGCCCGGCCCCGGGTCCTCATCCTGGACGAGGCGACCTCATCCCTGGACGTGCCCTCCGAACGTCTGGTCCAGCAGGCTCTGGGAGCGCTGCTGGCGGGCAGGACCGCGGTCATCATCGCCCACCGCCTCTCCACCGTCGAGATCGCCGACCGGGTGCTGGTGGTCGAGGGCGGCCAGATCGTGGAGGACGGCCCACCGGCAGCCCTGGTCCGCTCAGGAGGCCGCTACGGGGAGCTGCAGCGGGCCTGGCTGGAATCTCTCGCCTAGACAGATCTTTGCCTCCCCACACCCGGCGGTCCGCCGGGCGGGAGGAGGTTGATGGGGGGCCTTGTGACTTCGCAGAACGGAAGATCGCAAAGGGGTCTGCTCACGCCTCCAGGTGCCTCTGCGAGAATGTCGCGCCGTGGAGAAGATGATTCGCCGCATCGGGACACTCAGCACCGAGAGGGTGGCCCTGGCCGGCACCTCGCTGGCCTGCCTGGTGCTCGTTGCGGGCTTCGCCGTGGCGGTCGCGACGGGAGGAGTGAGGCTGTCGGGCGTGGCAGCCGCCCTGACCTTTCTACTCATAGTCGCGGTCGGACTGTATGCTTCACGGCTTGGAGCGCCCGGTCGCTCCACCTGAGCAGGGTCTTTGAAACCGGGATCGGCCTGATCCGGGAGCCACAGTGGACGTCCTTCTCACGATCGCGTTCTACGTCTGCGCGGGCCTCGCGCTGGCGGGCGCGCTGAGCTCAGCGCTGCTTGCTGGCGCGTCTCCGGGGAGACCGCTGGGACTTCTGGCCGTGGCGGTCGGCACAGCAGGCGTGCTGGCCTCGCTCTCGGCCGGGTTCGCGGCGCTGGTGACCCTGATCTGCCTGGTCGCCGTCGCGGTGCTGCTGAGCGGTCCGCGGGCGACCGCGGCCGCGCTGGGCGCCGTGAGGGAGCATCGCCGGCTGGCCCAGGTCGGCGCCCTGGCGGCCGCCGCCCTCTTCATAACGCTGGCCTATGCGGCGGTCCGCGGCGACTTCGTCCGTGGCGCCTATCCCGGCGGCTGGTTCGGTGCCGCCTTCATCGGCCGACTGCTCTTCACGCGCGACGCCATCGCGATGCAGGCGCTGGCCTTCGCGCTGCTGATCGGGCTCACCGGCGCGGCCGTACGGGCCCGCGGCGGCCGCTGATGAACGTCGGCCTCGCAGCCTGTCTGGTCGTGGGTTCTGCCGTCGCAGCCTGCGGCGCGCTGGCGGTCCTCTGGCGCCGCTCGCTCGGCGAGTCGCTGGTGGCTCTGCCGATGCTCGCCGCCGGGAGCGCCATCTGCCTGGCCGGCGCCTCGCGGTTCGCCGCTCTCCGCCAGGACCCCCTCACCGGTCAGGAGATGGCCATCATGGTCAGCCTCGTCGCACTGGCCGGCACGCTCCTGGGCACCGGCTGGATCGGACGGGGGACCGGCCGCTGAAGCTGGCCGGCGCATTCGACCTGATCGGCTCGTCCTGGCTCGTGCTGGCTGCCAGCTCGGCCTCCTCGGCGCGCCCTGGCGGCTTCGACCCGGCAAGCACGCTGGCCTGGTCGGTCCCGCTCCTGCTGCTCGCGCCGCTCTTCGGCTTCGTCGTCGTCATCACCGGGGTACGCAGCCGTCGCGCCGCCTCCAACCTGACGATGCTGACCGCGCTGGTCATGCTGGCCGCCACCATCCTGGTCGGCTGGGCGCGCGTGCGCCAGTCCGTGGCCTACCGGGTGGCGCTGCCCTGGATCAACGTGCCGATCAGCTTCACCGGCGACCAGCGCTTCCAGGGCTTCGGTGTGGACGTCGCGATCAGCGTCGACCGCTATGCCCTGGCTGGCCTGGCGGTGCTGCTCCTCCTGTTGCTGCTGGCCCTGGTCTGGCACCGGGTCGCAGGTGCCCGGGAGCCCGGCCAGATCCGCTACCACGTCAACGTCCTGCTCTTGATGCTGTCCGCGGCCGGTGTGCTGGTGAGCAGCGACCTGGGCGAGCTCTTCGCCTTCTGGGTGGTGGCGGGCCTGGCCTCCTATCTCCTGCTGGGTCAGCGCTGGGGGACGGAGGCGGCCGCCAGGGCCTCCCGGCTGGCGC
>JALYYF010000249.1 GCA_030946725.1 Candidatus Dormiibacterota bacterium | reverse complement strand
CGGCCGGGGTCTCGACGGCGCCGATGTCGCACGCCGATCCCTGCGGCCGCGCGAGCAGCCGCTGGTCGTCCGAGCCGAAGGGATAGGGAGGTCCCAGTGGGCACTGCGTGTTCGGCAGCTGGGGGATCGCGTCGATGGCGGGGCTGCCGGGGCCAGGCAGCATGTTCAGGGTCACCCCTACGTTGGGGGCGGGTGGGCCGAGCAACGGGTTCTGGTTGATCACCTCGGGCTTTCCCTGGGCGACGAACTGGCAGCTGTCGGCGGCCGATCCTCCGAACTGCAGGTTGTACCCGCGTGAGATGAGTAGCTGCGTGCCCGCGCAGTTGGTCGGCTGGCTGGCGGAGAGGATCGAGTTGCGCACGCTCGCGCCGCCCACGTTGTCGTTGAAGAAGCCGCCTCCGGCGCGTGCCGAGTTCGCGGCCAGGGTCGCATAGGTCAGCTCAGTGTTCCCTTGGGAGCCGGCACCCAGCACAGAGCCTGCGGCGAACACGGCGCCCCCGAGGCCGGCGGGGAACACGGTTCCCTGCGCCGCGTTGGAGTAGAGCGTGTCGTTGAAGAGCTGCGTAAGCCCCCCGAAGTTCGCGATGGCGCCCCCAGCCCCGTTGGTCGCCACGTTCTGGGACAGGGTGCTCCGGGTCACGGTCAGATCGGCCGCCTGGGCGGCCTCCTCGTCGATGGCGCCCCCGTTGCCGTTGGCGATGTTGCCGCTGAGGGTTGACCTGTCAATGGTGACCTTGCCGGCGTTCTCGATCGCTCCGCCGTTGACGGCGGCGAAGTTCCCCGCGAGGACCACGTTGCTGAGGTTCAGAGTGGAGCCGTTGAAGATGGCGCCGCCGGTGCTCGACGTCGAACCGTGCTGAAGGGTCATGTTGCTCAGCGACAGGGTGACCAGCTGGTTCAGGAGGATGCTGAATATGTTGCTGGCGTTGTTGCCGTCGAGAATCGTCACGCCGGCGGCGCCCGCAAAGCCGGTGATCGAGATGGCAGCAGACCCCGCTCCCGGAGAGTTGATCACGATGGGGCCGTGGGTCAGCGTGTACTGGCCGCCCTTGCCGAAGACGATGTTGCTGGTGCTGGGCCGGGGCAGCAGCACGGCGGCCTGGACGGCGTCGCGCAGCGTGCATCCGGCGGCGACGGCGTTGGCCGGGCAGTGGGCCGGGACGGGGGCCGCATCGTCGACCGGCTGGGTGACCGTGTAGGTGACGGTGCCCGCCGCGGCTGGCTGCGCCATGAGCCCGACGGACCCCGCACAGAGGGCCGCCGCGGCCAGCCCGATCGAGAGCCTGGTGCCCGAGAACCGTGACCTGATCGCCATCCAGTCGCCTCCAGAACCCGTTCCGAAGCGCGCCCGCGCGAGACCACGTCTCGCTGCCATGCGGAACGCCTACCCCGACGCCTCAGGCGACGTGATGTCTCAGAGCCGGCCGGTCACAGGGCGCAGGCGCCCGTACCGACCCAGTCAACCGACCTCCGGGCACCCGGAGACCACGCACTACCCGCCGTCAACCGCCGGATTGTGGCGACGGCCCTGGGAAGTGTCAAGCCGCCATCTCCGGCCTCAGGTCAGCGCAGTCGCAGCGTGACGTATGTCACAGCCAACTGGTGAGCCTGGCGACTGGCAGGCAGCAGCGGTGGGGGGATAGGCTGACGGTCGTGGAAGATGACGCGGTCGTCGAGCTCCTGGATGCTCACAAGCGCTACGGGTCTGTTGAGGCCCTGAAGGGTGTCAGCCTCGCCATCGGTCGCGGCGAGCTGGTCGCCATGCTGGGACCGAACGGCGCCGGGAAGACCACGTCCATCGCCCTCATGTTGGGGCTGCGAAAGCCGACCTCCGGCCAGGCCAGGCTCTTCGGCCTGGACCCCCGGGACAGGCGCGCGCGCAGCCACTGCGGCGTCATGCTCCAGGAATCGGGCGTGCCGGACACGCTGCGTGTCGTCGAGCTGGTCGACCTCTTCCGCTCCTACTACCCCCATCCCATGCCCACGCAGCGGGCGATCGAGATGGCCGGATTGGAGGAGCAGGCCCGCCAGCGGGCTCAGAAGCTCTCCGGTGGCCAGCGCCAGCGGCTGTACTTCGCACTGGCGGTCTGCGGCGACCCCGAGCTGATCTTTCTCGACGAGCCGACGGTGGGCATGGACGTCGAAGCCCGCCGCGCCTTCCTCAGCAGCATCCGCGCCTTCGCCGGCGCCGGCAAGACGATCGTGCTCACCACCCACTACCTGGAGGAAGCGGACGAGCTGGCGGAGCGGGTGATCGTCATCGACCGCGGCGTGGTGGTGGCCGACGCGACGCCCGCGGAGATCAAGTCTCGCGTCGGCGGCAAGCGCGTCAGCTTCCTGGGGCACTTCAGCGAAGCGGACTTCCGGGGGCTGCCGTACTCCAACCTCGAGGTCGACGGCGACCGAGTCCGGCTGCTGAGCACCTCTCCCGAGGAACTGCTGGGCGAGCTCTTCAGGCGCGGCGCCGAGATCCGCGACCTGCAAGTCGTGGGCGCCGACCTGGAGGAGGCCTTCCTCGACCTGACCAGGCATTCCGAGAAGGAGATGGCCGGATGAGCACCGCGACCGCCACCAGGCTGGACGTCGCCCCGATCCCGCGCATGCTCTGGGCGGAGACCAGGGCCAAGCTCGTGGCCCGGCTGCGGTCTCCGGCCTTCAGCGTGCTCTCGATCGTCCTTCCGACCATGTTCTTCGCGCTCTTCTTCGGGATCTTCGGCAACCAGCGGGGAGTGCCGGTGAGCGAGCTGGCCAAGTACTTCCTGGCCGCGTACGCGACCTACGGCGTCGCCAACGTGATGGTCTTCAACTTCGGGATCGGAATCGCCAACGAGCGGGGCCAGAAGCTTGACCTGCTGCAAAGGGCCACGCCTCTGCCACCCGCCGTCGCGGCCGCCGCCCAGATCATCTTCTCCCTGGTCTTCGCGCTGGTGGCGCTCGTGGTGCTCTTCGCCTACGGCTTCATCGCCGCCGGTGTCCGGCTGAGCCCCGAGACGTGGCTCGAGCTGACGGCCAAGCTGCTGATCGGGTCCTTCCCGATGATGGGCATGGGCATGGCGATCGGCTACTCCACCAGCGC
>JALYYF010000241.1 GCA_030946725.1 Candidatus Dormiibacterota bacterium | reverse complement strand
CGGCACACCGCGGCGGGACGGTCCCTCCGAAAACTTGCCGCTCTGAGGGTGGGATGGTACGGATTCGACGACAACAGACGCTGGGGCGGCGCCGATGAGAGGACGGCGTCCGAGTTGGGCACAGGCGCCCCTTCGGCCTGACGAGCCGGAGGACGGGCTCCACGCCTAACTCTGCATCGTCTAACCCGGCTCGCTGGGCCGCCTCGGCCGCCAGCGCGGTCATCATGATCGCCCTGCTGGCGGCGGCCGGTGTCCTGTACTGGCGGATCACCTCCTCCTACAGCGCTTCCACCCCCTCCGTTCGCCACGCGGCCTCGCCATCGCCGGCCATCACCACCGCTCCCTCAGTGATCGGCTCGCTGGCCGTGTCCTCGAAGGTCGACTTCAGGTGCACGTTGCCGGTCACCGCCTACTCGCGCCGGGTCCGGATCGGGCTTCCCTCCGGCACGGTCACACTGGACGGAGTCCAGGACGCCGCCGGATCGGCTGTGGCCGGTGACAGCTACAAGGGTGGCCGCTGGCTGCCGGTGCCACCCGCCTGGGTTTCCCCCGACGGTGGCTCCTACGCCGTGACCGCGCCGGCCGTCGGCAACAACAGTCAGCAGTCCATCGTCCTCACCAACGTCGCCACCGGCGACCGGCAGGAGGTCTGGAGGGGCGCCTCCCGGGCGGCCATCGTGGGCTGGGACGCCAACGGCCTCTACTTCATGCTCCAGCCCCAGTCCACCAGCCAGTCGGCGGCCTCGGAGACAGGTCTCTGGCTGGCCCGCCCCAGCAACCCGGGGCAGGCCAACAGGGTGGGGCCCGATCCGACGTCGCTGGCGGCGATCTCCCCCCCACGCGCCCTGTTCACCGGCGACACCAAGCTCGGCGGCGGCGCCGCCTGGGACACCACCCAGGCCGTCGGCGGGAGCCGGGCTCGAGTCGAACGCATGGATCTGCTGGGCGGTGCGGTGAGCGTTTGGTACACGGCACCAGCCGGCATCTCCGTCTTCATCCTCGGGTTCGACCGCGACGGTCACCCGGTCCTGTCCCTGACCGGCGGCAACCGGTCTTCGAACAAGGGCATCATGCTGCTGACGGGCGCCAACCAGACCCAGCAGATGGGCGGTGATCTTTCGAACGCGCCTCGCTTCGCAAGCGCCTTCGGCGACGCCCAGGGCGTCTGGATCGGCGCCTCCGGCTCGCTCTGGCTCTACCGGGGGGGCTCGCTCTTCAAGGTTGCCAACGTCCCCGTCGTCGCGACCGGGGGCCAGTCGCCGATGGCGATCGACAACGCAGCCGGGGGCTCCGGCGAGCTGCCACCGACGCGGATCGGCGGTCCCTGTACGTGAACGAGTCGCCGCATCGCCCCGGAGCGGGCCGTCCGGGGACCATGGTTGCAGGGCGCCGGCTGATACAAACCGGCGGGACGGCGGTGCTGGAGTGATATGGCGCGCCACGCCGTCCGGCGGCCCGCCGCCGCGACGGCGCTCGGCCACGCGCAGGTAGGCTCCGACCGGCGGCGGAGCCTGCTGGCCATGACGCTGGCCCTGGTCGGGATCCCGGTGCTTCTGCTCGACATCGGGTTCGGCATCTTGGGCATGCTGGCGCCGTCGGGCGCCGACCTGGACACCCGGGTCGCCGCGATATCCGCATCCGCCGGACAGACGCCGCTCCGGGTCGACGAGATTCCGGCCGAGTTCGCCGGCGCCGTGGTCGCCACGGAAGACGAGCGGTTCTTCTCTCATCACGGTCTCGACTCGGTGGGCATCGCACGCAGCGTGTGGGACGACCTGAACATGGGCTGCCTCTGCGAGGGCGGCTCCACGATCACTCAGCAGCTCGCCAAGGTCGTCTATTACCCGGGGCAGTCGGCCGCCGTGCGCAAGCTGCCGGGGATGTCGGTGGCCCTCAAGCTCGAGGACAGGTACAGCAAGTCGCACCTCCTTGCGGCGTACCTCAGCGTGGTGGCCACCGGACACGGGCTACTCGGCGCCAGGGCCGCCGCCTGCGCCTACTTCTCACACAGCCTCAGAGAGCTCTCCGCCGCCGAGGCCGCGGAGATCGCCGGGATGATAGCGGCGCCCTCGGTCTACGACCCCCGCCGCAACCCCGCCCTTGCCCACTCGAGGCGCTCATACGTGCTGGGCAGGATGGTGGACCAGGGCCTCCTCACCGCCGCACAGGCTCAAGCGGCGGACCAGTCACCGCTCCTTCTTGGTGGGGCGCGTCGCGCCCCGGCGTCGACGGGCTGCGCCGCCTAGGTTCGCTACCGCGGCAGCCAGGGCCAGGCCATCGGCGTGAGCACCACCTCGCCGGCTCCCACGGCGGTGTCCCCAGCCCCGAGCGACAGGCAGTAGCCGACGCCGCGAACCGTCACTATGTGGGGCTCTCGCACCCCTGCCCTGCTGAGCTTCTCGCGTACGTGGACGATGTGAACGTCGACCGTCCGGTGGTAGGGCCCTCGCAGGCCCCAGACTCGGTCGAGCAGCAGGTCCCGGCTCACCACCTGGTTGGTGTGACGGGCCAGCTCCACCACGAGTGCGAATTCGCGCGGTCGCAGTGGAATCGAACAGCCCTCATGGCGGACCTGGTGCCGCGTCACGTCGATCTCGAGCTCTCCGGCGGCGAGAGAGGGTGCCACGCGTGCCTCGGGACGGGCCGACCGGCGAAGCAGTGCCCTTACCCGGGCAACCAGCTCGTCCGCGTGGATCGGGAGCGTGAGGCAGCTCTCGATTCCCGCCTCCATCACACGTATCCGCTCGCAGGCCTCGCCGTGGGAGCTAAGGGCGAGGATGGGCACCTGGACCTGCTCCCGCACAACGCGGCAGGCCTCGCCGAGGTCGCCGGGAACCCCGAACGGGTCCCATATCAAGAGGTCGCCAATCCTGACCGCGGCGTGATCGAGGAACGGCCAGTCGAGGTCGGGACACACCAACACCTCGAAGCCGGCTTTGCTCAACGGCCTGCCCACAACGTGCAGCAGGTCGGCGCTCACCAGGATCGTCTTCGCTCTCGTCACCGTTCATCCAGCACCGCCGGTCTCGGCGAAGCTGGAGCGATCCTATTGGCGCCCGCATGAAGCGACCATGAAGGCGGCGTCTGGACGGGGGACCGATCACCGCGCACGGGGGGCGGGGCAACCAGGCGGATCAGGTCGGAGCGCCGCCTGGCGCGCGGGGACGCCCTTCGACCAGGGCCGGCCCGCGAAGGTCGGAGGAGACGGACGCTACGCCGGTCCGACCGCTCCCTTCCTTCGATGCTGGGCCGGGCAGACGCACCACGAAGTTGGCGCCCGGAAGACCCGAATCCTCCAGCGAGATGGCGCCGCCGTGGGCGTGAACGATGGCGGCGCAGAGCGACAGCCCCAGGCCCGCGCCGCCGGTGGACGAGCTCCGAGCCTCGTCCGCCCGCGCAAAGCGCTCGAACAGCCTCGGCCGAAAGGCGGGGTCGACGCCCGGCCCGGTGTCGCGAACTGCGAGCTCCCACCAGCCCGGCTTCTCGGTTGCGGTTACCGACACCGAGCCGCCGGGCGGTGTGTGGCGGATGGCGTTGTCGACCAGGTTGTCCAGCAGCCGACGCATCAAGTCGGCGTCGGCTGTGAGGCTGCCCTCCAGCGGGAGCTGGCTCAGGATCTCGACCCGACGTTCGCGGGCCACCGGGCGCCAGCGCTCGACCGTGTCCTCCAGGAACTCCGGGACGTCGATGACCTCATGCCGGGGCGCCAGTGCGCCCGCATCGGCGCGGGCCAGCAGCAAGAGCTGGTCGGAGAGCCGGCTGAGGCGCTCTATTTCTGGGAGCAGCGCCCGCTGGCTGGCCTCGTACTCCGCGGCGCTGCGCGGCCGCCTCAAGGTGACGTCCACCTGCGTGCGCATCAAGGCCAGGGGGGCCCGGAACTCGTGGGCAGCGTCTGCGGTGAACCGGCGCAGTCCCTGGAAGGACGCCTCCAGACGCGCCAGCATGCTGTTGAAGGTGGCGGCCAGCTCGCCCAGCTCGTCTCCCGGGGGAAGGTCGAGCCCGATGCGGCGATTCAGGTCCTGCTCGCTGATCTGCCGAGCGGTGGCCGCCATCACGCCCACCGGACGCAGCGCTCGTCCCGCCAGCCAGTAGCCCAGCGCCCCGGCTCCGGCCACCAGGATCGCCACCACGGCCGCGAGCAGGAAGCCCACCCGGAGCAGCGTCTCCTGGAGCTCATCGACGGGCCGGCCCAGGACGAGCGTGCCCCTGCCGCCGCCCGGAAGGTCGACGGGCACGGCAAGGATGCGTATCGATTGTCCAGCCAGCACCGTCGTCTGGCAGCAGCCGGCGCCCGAATTGGCCGGCCTGGCGCCGGCCGCGGCGAGGCCGGGCGGGTCGTGGATCGGACCGGAGCGGCCGAGAACCTTGCCCTCCGAGGACAGCAGCAGCGCGCCGACCGCGATCCCGGTGTCGGTCTCGCCCGGCAGCGGCTCGCCGCCGTCCGCAGTCTGCTGGCCGGAGTTCTCCAGGATTTGCGCCTCCACCAGGTGGCTTTGGGCCACCAGGCCGGAGTCCACCGCCTGGTACTCGACCGTTCTGAACGCCAGCCAGAAGCCGACCGCCGCCAGCACCGCCACCAGCGCGAAGGCGCCGAGGTCGACGAGGGTCAGTCGGACTCGGGTCCGGCGGAGTTGCTCGCGCATCCGGGTATAGGGTCGAATCTGTAGCCCATCCCCCTGAGAGTGACTATGTGGTCCGCCGCGCCCGCATTCGCGAGCTTGCGCCGGAGGCGCCCCATGTATACGTCAACCAGGTTTGAGGCACCCTCGAAGTCGTAGTCCCAGACGTGCTCCTCGATCTGGGCCCTGGCGAGGACACGCCGCGGATGATGCATGAAGTACTCCAGGATGGCGAACTCCTTGCCGGTCAGCTTGACCGGCCGGTCGTCCACCCTCAGCTCGCGTGCGGAGGTATCCAGCCTGAGCGCACCGCTCTGGAGCACCGAGGAGCGATCGGGAAGGTGGCGCCGGACCAGCGCCCGGACGCGGGCCATGAACTCGACGAACGCGAACGGCTTGACCAGGTAGTCGTCGGCGCCCGACTCGAGCCCGCGCACGCGGTCGTCGACGGCGTCCCGGGCCGTCAGCATCAGCACCGGCGTACGAACCCGGCGCCGCCGCAGCTCCATGCAGACTCCGAAGCCGTCCATCTGGCCCGGCAGCATCACGTCCAGGGTGATGAGGTCGAAGGCGGTCGCCATGGCCGCGGCCACGGCCTCCTCACCGTTGTCGACCATGTCCACCCCGAATCCCTCCTCCTGCAGGCCCAGCCGAAGCAGGTTGGCGAGGCGGGCCTCGTCCTCGACTATCAGGATTCGCACACCAACAGCATCCGTCGACTCTATGAACGGCTGATGAACAGGCCGGCGGACCGGGCGCGATTTCATGCTGTGTTCAGCGGCTCCCTTCACGGTGGCTTCTCGGAATGGTTCGTGAGGTTGCAGCGCTCAGGCCCTCTC
Organism: Candidatus Dormiibacterota bacterium; assembly: GCA_030946725.1. GTDB lineage: Bacteria > Chloroflexota > Dormibacteria > Dormibacterales > Dormibacteraceae > Nephthysia. Next base: position 5,860 of record JALYYF010000241.1, on the reverse strand, counting down.
GTGGGAGCAGAGGTTCTCGGGAGGCGGCGGGGACGTGGCGTAGGCTGCGCCGGGTGCTGCGGACATCCGTATCCTTTCTTGCCGGGCACCTGGCGGGGCAACGGCACAGACCATGTGGGTCGCTTGGCGGCGGAGCCGCGTTGAGGGCCGGGACGGACGCTCTTCAGTGAGAGGTCCGGAACGCCTGGCTGTCTCTCCGCTGGCCCTCGGGCTGACGCTCGCGGTGCTGGGAGCATCGCTCTCGGGCGGCCACCTGACGGAGGCCGGAGGAGCGCTGGGACAGCTGGCCAGTGGCTTCATCGGTCGCTTCGGACCGGCTGCCAGCCTGGTCCTGCTCTACCTCGAGGAGTCGGGCATCCCGCTTCCCGTCCCCGGTGACGTCTACGTCGCCTATCTCGGCCACATCGCAGGCTCCCCACTCCACTGGGTGGCCGCCTGGATCGGAATTGTGCTGGCCGTCGTCGGGGGCGCCAGCAACCTCTACCTGGTGTCCCGCCGCTGGGGTCGCCAGCTGACCCATGGACGTCTCGGAGCTGCCGTCCACCTCACTCCGCACCGCCTCGACACCGCTGAGCGCTGGTTCGCACGCTGGGGCCCCCTCGCCATCATCTTCGGGAGGCACATACCGGGCTTTCGCATACCGATCACCGTGGGAGTCGGCATCTTCCGCGTCCCCTACCGGACCTTCGTGGCTTGCGTGGCCGTGTCGACGGGGACCTGGGCGGCGATCTGGCTCTGGCTCGGCGCACACTTCGGAGCCCGGATCGGCCACTTCATGGGTGTCCACCGGTGGACATTCGTGGTGGCCGCACTGGTGATCCTGGCCATAGTCGCCGCGGCGCTCGTCCGAATCATCAGGGCCGGCGGACCGAGGCCGATCGAAACATAATGCGGGGGAAACAGGTTTCTCCGCAGTCTCCCTCCCCCTTGCGGGGAGGGTAGGGAGGGGGTCTTTCCCTCCGTGCCCTCGCGCAGCGGGGCCGCTTAGTGTCCGGGACGGCGTACTAGGCTGGACTATCAGCTCGAACAGCTGATCAACGGCGGGGCCGGGAGCCATCAGCCACTCGACGCGCTGATGCGAGTCGCGGCCGGCTGGGGGGAGCCGGTATTCGTGGCAGTGGTCGTGGTCTGGCTGCTCTGGGGACTGGCCCGAGGAACCCGCGATGACTGGATGGGCGCCGTCACAGCGGTCCTCTCCGCTGGACTGGCGCTGGCCGTCAACCTGCTGATCAGCCACTTCTGGGTCCGGCCTCGGCCCTTCGCCGACCACCCTGGCGCCGTGCACGTGCTGCTCGCCCACAGCGCCGACGCGTCATTCCCCAGCGACCACGCGGCAGCCGGCTTTGCGGTCGCCGTGGTCCTGCTGCGGTATCACCGCCGGCTGGGTTGGGCCGCGGTGGCCGCCGCAGTGCTGATGTGCTTCGCCCGCGTCTACGTGGGCGACCACTATCCCGGTGACGTGCTGGCCGGCGCGGCAATCGGCACCGTCGCCGGAATCGCGCTCGGGGGCCTCGGAGCCAAGGCGCGTCGACGGCGGGCCGCCCGGCGCCTCGTCTGAGGCGGCGCACGCGTTCAGTCAGGGTTCATGTGGACGCGGGAAGCTCTGCGCGATGACCCAAACACCAGATACCCGGCTCCGCCCGGCGCTGGCTACAGCCGCCCTCGCGCTGGCGGCCGTCGCGCTGGCGGCTTGCGGCGCTGCCGGCTCGTCAAGCACCGCGCCCTCCGCCGCCGGCTCGCCGGTTGACGCCAACACCAGCGGCGACATTCCCGACACGCAGGCCTACGTCGCCTTCGTCCCCACCTCGGGCGGCTACTCGCTCAAGGTTCCCGAAGGATGGACGCGCACCGCTGACGGCTCCAGCGTCACCTTCAGCAGCCATTTCGACAGCATCCGGGTGGAGACGCAGCCGGCCCCGCAGGCGCCGACCATCGCCTCCGCCACCTCGCTCGAGCTCCCCGCCCTGCGCAGCGCCACGCCGGGCTTCCTGCTCCGAGACGTGACCAGCGTCCGGCGCGCGGCGGGCGACGCGGTGCTGATCCGCTACAGCGCCCAGAGCCACGCCGACCCCGTGACCGGGAGGAGTGTCAAGCTCAACCTCGAGCGCTATGAGTTCTGGCGCGCCGGCACCCAGGCGGCGCTGACACTGGCCGACCCCACCGGCTCCGACAACACAGACCCCTGGCACACCGTCACCGACTCCTTCAGCTGGCGATGACGGAAGCCGTGCTCAGCGCGAGTCATCTCCATCGCTTCTTCCACGCGGGCGACGAGGAAGTCCAGGCCCTGCGCGACGTCTCCCTCGACGTCCACGCAGGGGAACTCGTCGCGGTGAGCGGACCGTCGGGTTCCGGCAAGTCGACCCTGGTCGCCTGCCTCTGCGGGCTGGACGAGCCGGACGGAGGCACGGTGCGCCTCGGCGGCCAGCGTCTCTCCCGGCGGAGCGAGCGGGAGCGCGCCGCCCTGCGAGCCGGGCACCTCGGCCTGTTGCTGCAGGCCGGCAACCTGTTCGCCCACCTGACCGTCGACGGGAACCTCGAACTGGCCCAGCGCCTGGCCGGCCGGCCGGCTCCTCGGCGCCGCGCGGAGATTCTCGAACGATTGGGGATCGCGGCCCGTGCCGAGGCCATCCCGGCAAGGCTCTCCGGAGGCGAGACCGCGCGTGCGGGCCTGGCACTGGCGCTCGTAAACGGGCCGGCCGTGCTTCTAGCCGACGAGCCGACCGGTGAGGTGGACTCAGAGAACGAGGGGCGCGTCCTGGCCCTGCTCCGCGAGGAGGCTGCCCGAGGCACGGCCGTGGTCGTGGTCACTCACAGCGCGACGCTTGCCGGCCAGGCCGACCGCGTGCTGCGACTGGTCGACGGAAGCGTGGTCGCGTCATGAAAGAGACGCCCGTGGTCTGGTGCCAGGACGCCGGCCGCAGCTACGGACGCGGCAGCCAGGCTGTGGTCGCGCTGCGCGACGTCACGCTCCGCGTCCTACCCGGGGATCGAATCGCGATCACCGGCCGCTCCGGTTCGGGCAAGTCCACGCTCGCCCACCTTGTCGCCGGCCTCGACCAGCCGACGAGCGGGAGCGTGAGCTGGCCTGCGCTGGGCCCTCGAGCGCACCTGCGCCCAGGGAAGATCGGCGTTGTCTTCCAGTTCGCCAGCCTGATTCCCGAGCTCGACGTGCTCGAGAACGTTGCACTCCCTCTGGAGCTCGGCGGAGCTCCGGCCCTCCAGGCCCGGGAACGGGCCAGGGACGCGCTCGCGGACCTCGAACTGGAGACGCTGGCGCGCCAGCTCCCCGAGGAGCTCTCCGGCGGCCAGGCACAGCGGGTCGCCGTGGCCCGCGTGCTGGCGACGGCGCCCTCCCTGGTGGTCGCCGACGAACCGACCGGTCAGCTCGACCACGCGACGGCCGCGCCCATGCTGGAGGTCCTGGAGGCAGCCTGCGACGCGCTCGGCGCCGCACTCCTGCTGACCACGCACGACGAGCGTGTCGCCGCCCGCTATTCCCTGCGCTGGAAGATGGTGGACGGCAGCCTGCGATCCGAGGACGGCTCTTGATCTACGGCCTCTGGCTGCGCGGGCTGATGCGCAACCGGGGCGGGAGCCTCGCCGGAGTGGCCGCCGTGGTCGCCGCCGCAGTCGCCCTCCTGGCATCTCTGGGCGCCTTCTTCGCCTCCTCGGAGGCCACCATGACAGCGCGCTCCATCTCACGCGTCGCGGTCGACTGGCAGGTCGAGGTGCAGCCCGGCGCGGGTCCGCGCGCGGTGCTGGACACCGTGCGCCATCATCCCAACACCCAGACCGCCTTGCCGGTTTCCTTCGGCAGCGCGACCGGCTTCAGCACGACGACGCAGGGTGCCGTGCAGACGACCGCCGTCGGGGTCGTGGTCGGGCTCCCGGACGGCTACGCCGCCACCTTCCCTGCCCAGATCCGCACGCTGGTGGGCTCGCCGAACGGCGTCCTGCTCACCCAGCAGACGGCGGCCAACCTCCATGCCGCCCCGGGTGACACCGTCACCGTCGGCCGCTCCGGGCTGCCTCCGGCGAGCGTGCGGGTGGACGGCGTGGTCGAGCTTCCGCAGGCCGACACGCTGTTCCAGAAGGTGGGCGCCCCGGCCGGCGCGCAGCCGACGGCACCTCCGGACAACGTCGTCCTCCTCCCCATTTCCACCTGGCACCAGCTCTTCGATCCGCTGGCCAGCTCGCGTCCCGACCAGGTCACGCAGCAGGTCCACGTCCGGCTCAACCACGATCTGCCGGCGCGCCCGGCCGACGCCTACGGCCAGGTCCTGGACGAGGCGCGCAACCTGGAGGCCGCGCTCGCCGGGAGCGGCCGGGTGGGCGACAACCTGGGCGCCGCGCTCGGCGCGGCCCGCAACGACGCGCTCTACGCCGAGATGCTCTTCCTGTTCCTGGGTCTTCCCGGCGCCGTGGTGGCGGGGCTGGTCACGGCGGCGGTCGCCCGCGCGGGGTCTGATCGCAGGCGCCGGGACCAGGCGCTGCTGCGCACCCGAGGGGCGTCGCTCTCCAAGCTGCTCCGGTTCGGCATCGTCGAGGCGGCCGGCGCGGGAGTCGTGGGGACGCTGCTCGGTCTCACCGCCGCCCTGCTGATCGGGCGCCTTGCCTTCGGCTCCAGCAGCTTCGGCGCCGACACCGGGGCCGCGCTGCTCGACCTGGGGCTGGCCGCGGGAGCCGGACTCCTGATAGCGGGACTCGCGGTCGCCGTCCCCGCGTGGCGAGACGCCAGGCGCCTGAGCACCGTCGTGGCCGCGCGGCGGGTGCGGCGCCTGGCCGGGCCCTCCCCCCTCTTCCTCGCGGGTGGCCTGGCCCTCCTCGTGGTTGCCGGGCTGGTCTACCTGGCCGCGCAGCGCAGCGGCTACGAGCTGGTGCTTGCTCCCGAGGGGATACCGTCAGTCTCCGTCAACTACCTCGCGCTGCTCGGTCCTGCCAGCCTCTGGCTGGGAGCGGCACTGATCGTGTGGTGGCTGGCGGACGCTCTCCTGGCAGGTGGGCGCCGCCCGCTGGCGCGGCTGGCGCGGCCATTCGCGGGTCCCCTTTCGGAGCCTGTCGCGGGTTCGCTCAGCAGGCAGCACCGGCTGCTCTCCCGAGGCATCCTGCTGGTCGCGCTGGCGAGCGCCTTCGCCGTCTCGACCTCCGTCTTCGACACGACTTACGCTCAGCAGACCGAGGCCGACACCAGGCTCACCAACGGCGGCGACGTCACCGTGACGGAACCGCCGGCGGCCGCGGTCCCGCCCGCCTTCGCCACCCGGCTGGTCGCGGTCCCCGGGGTGACCGGCGTGGAACCGATCCAGCATCGCTACGCCTACGTCGGCGCCGATCTGCAGGACCTCTATGGAGTGCGCCCCTCGACCGTGGTCGCCGCCACCAGGCTCCAGGACGCCTACTTCAGCGGAGGCAGCGCCTCCCAGCTGATCGGACGGCTGGCCACCCAGCCGGACGGCATCCTGCTGAGTGCTGAGACGGTCAGGGACTTCCAGCTTCAGCCCGGGGACCGCGTCACGCTGCGCCTGCGGGCCAGGGACGCGTCGCTGATCCCGGTGCCCTTCCGCTTCGTGGGCGTCGTCAAGGAGTTCCCGACCGCGCCCAAGGACAGCTTCCTGGTCGCCAATGCGGACTACGTGGCCCGAGCGACGGGCAGCGACGCCGTGGGCTCCTTCCTGATAGATACGGGGGGCAGCTCGCCCGGCTCCGTCGCACCCCGGGTGCGGGCGCTGGTGGGCGACACGGCGACCGTCGTCGACATCACCTCCACGCGCCGTGTGATCGGGTCCAGCCTCACGGCCATCGACCTGGGCGGTCTGACCCGGCTGGAGCTCGGCTTCGCCGCGCTGCTGGCCGCTGC
>JALYYF010000188.1 GCA_030946725.1 Candidatus Dormiibacterota bacterium | reverse complement strand
CATCCATTGAAAGAACGAGTGCAGGCCCCGGTAACGCATGTTCGCGGTCGTGGGCTTCCGATTCTGCTTCAGCCAGGCCATCCATCGGCGAATGTCATCTGGCTGCACATCAGGGAGGATCGGAACCTGGCCTTCTGAAGTGAGGAAGCGCGCGAACTGGACGAGAACGCCATGGTAGGCAACGAGCGTGGCGGGTTGACGAGAGTCGCCGAGGAGGCTGAGTTCGTACGAATCCCACCACGGCTGCCAGTGGGAAGGCAGCGCTGAGCCGTACGTCGGCCGCTCATCGGGGCGCGGACGCTTGATGTACGCGATGCCTTCCTCCGTACCCGCCTGCACGGGCACCAGGCTAGCCTGCAGTTATCTTGCGAGTCAACGGTGTAGCCCGGTCGCTGACAGCCGGAACAGGTCCGCAAGTCGTAGTTATCGGGTGAGTCTGAACTCAAAACCGCCGGGTTGGTGCCCCGCGAGGGATTCGAACCCCCGGCCAAGTGCTTAGAAGGCACCTGCTCTGTCCACTGAGCTAGCGGGGCGGCCCGGCGGCCTTCGAGGATACCGCCGTCGACCAGTGCGGTCAGCGCGTGACGGAGAACTTACCCGGGCCCTCCGCTCCCGCCACGACAACCATCCCGCCGCAAGGCTCACTGCAGAGGGAACGGCAGCTGCCACCAGTGCGGCAGGGGATCAAGCTCGATGCTGACCACCCACTTGACCCACCAGAATCCCCGGCGGTCGGCGGAGACCAGGCGCGCCGGGTGACCGTGGTCCGCGCTCAGCGGCGTCCCACCGACCCGCGTCGCCAGCAGGAGTCTGGACAGCTCCGCGACCGGGAACCGACGGTCATACCCGGTGTGCGACCGGACGCGAACGCTGCGCGCACCTCCCGTCTGCGGTAGGAGCCGCCCGAGCAAGACTCCGGACCAGTCCTGCTCCGACCAGAAGCCCCCGGTGCAATCGAGCACCGCGCGCAGCCGGTCGTCGAAGGCGGCGAGCTCCTCGTAGGTCCACTCGCGGACGCCGCCAGGACCGATCACCCGAAGGCGCCAGGCGCCCGCGTCCACCGTGGGCACCTGGTCGAACATCCAGGAGCTGACCGGCATCAGGTCCGGCTGGAACGAGCCGAACTCGTAGGAGCCCGTGAACCGGCGCTCACCGCCGGGCAGCCGGAGCAGGCGCACGGCGGCTTCGCTGGCCGAGTAGCCGGCTGCCGCCACGGCCAGGGTGGCGCCCTGCCGGAGGAGCGCCCGGCGGGCCAGATCGATCCGGCGCGGCCGCACCGGTCTCGCGAGCACGTGCCAGACGGCGAGGGGGACCGCGAGCAGCGCCGCACCGACGTGGAGCTCCATGGCCGTGTACGGCCCCCACCACCGCAGCAGACCTGTCGCGTGCAGGAGGCCTCCCAGAAGCGAGGCCATCACCAGCACAGCGAGCAGCACGGAGGCGGGGCGATCCGCCCGCGGGCGACGAAGCCCGCGACGGACCACGACGGACTTCCACGGAATCAGGGCCAGGATCGCGAAACCGGTCGTCGCGTGGACCAGCAGCGACCACCGGGCAGGCGCTGTCGCGTAGGCGAAGGCCAGCCAGCCGGTGGCGAAGGCGGCCGAGAGGGCGGCCAGGAGGGCGAGGTTGGTGCGCCGCCCCATGCGCCGATTATCAACCCGTTCCGGCGGCCCGGGACTCAGGACCGGGATTGTCCGCCGCCTGTCCGCGCGCGGCGAATATCATGCTCCGCGGTTAATGTCCGGGTGGGGGGGAACCGATGGTGGAGGCTCGGGGACAGGCGACCGTTGAGTTCGCGATGGTCATCGCGGTCTTCCTGCTGCTGCTCTTCGGCGGGCTCTCGGCCTCCCTCTACACAGTGGAGCGGGGGGCCGCCGTCACGGCGGTCGCGTCCGGGGCCCGCGTCGCCGCCGGCTCCGCGCCGGGGAATCCCAACGCTCCGAACGTGGACGGAGCGACGGCGGAGGTGACGAGGCTGGTCCGACCGGCGCTGTTCGGGACCCGGGTCAACCGACTCACAGGCGGCGCCGGATGCCGCCAACCCGCCCAGGTCCCCGCGGGCCAGGTGGACGTCTGCGCGAGCCTCAACCCGGCGGGCATGGTCGACGTCGAGCTCAAGGGCCGCCCCGCCAACCCGGTGCCGCCGGCCTTCGGCTTCGACTGGCTCCTGGACGTCGGGGCCGAGATCGAACCGGTGACCTTCAAGCCTTGAGCCGAAGTCCCGTGCACCACCGCCGCCCGTGTGAGCGGCCCAGGCGGAATCGCCAGGCCGGCCAGGCGCTGCTGGAGACGGCGATCGTGCTGCCCGTGATGGTCACGCTCCTGCTGGGCTTCCTGGCCATCCTGATCCGGGTGGAGGCCCAGGTCGAGCTGGACGCTGCCACCAGCCTGGCCGCCGCCGCAGCGGTGTCCGCCCCGGCCGGTGACTCCGCCCTGAGCACGCAGTACGCCCGCGCCACCTGGGCCGGCACTCTTCACCATTACGGCTACCTGCGCCCGGGCAGCCTCGAGGGCTGCGCGGGGTATGGCAAGGCCGGCGGGCAGGTGACCTGCCGGGGCACCGCGACCCTCCTCTATTCCCGCACGCCGATGGGCCTGGTCATCCCCGTCGACCTCGACATCACCTCGCAGGCCCATGCCCTGAGCTCGGAGTTCCGTTCGCGGTGAGAGGCAGCACCCAGCGTGGCCAGACCCTGATCGTGTTCGCGCTCACGCTGGCGCTCTTCTTCACCGGCATGATCGTCCTGGTCGCCGACGTAAGCGCCCTCTTCGTGGCCTACAACCGCATCGACAGCGCCGCGCTGCTGGCGGTCCAATCCGGCGCCTCCGCGATCGACGCCAACAGCTTCTACGCCGGCACTCTCCGCCTCGACCAGTCCGAAGCCGAGCGCCGTTGCCGGCAGTCCTTCCAGGACGCCCGCGTCTCGGGCACATGCAGCGCCAGTGGTCGGCAGGTGGTGGCCCGAGCACGCCAGGCCGTCCACCTTCCGCTGACGCTCTTCGGTGCGCAGGCCACGGTCAGCGTGCTGCGGACGGCCCTACCGGCCTACGGAGGTACCCGGGCGACGTGACCCAGCGCAGGCTCGTGGCCGCCGCACTCACCCTGGTCGTGCTGGCCGTGATGGGGCTGATCTATCTCCAGGTGGTGGCCCAGAGCCGGGCCACCCGCGATGCCTGGCTGTTGACCCATGACGTCTCGGCCGGAGCCGTCCTGGACGGCTCCAACGTAAAGAAGGTCCGGGTGCCGCTGGCCGGGGACCAGTTCTCCATCCTCCAGGAGAGCCCGCTGCAGCGGCGGACCGCCCACCGTCTGGCGGCGCAGAGCCTGCTCCGGCCGGACGACCTGCTCGGAAGCGACGCCGTCCAGGTGCCGGTGAGCGTCCGCTCCGCCCCCGCTGTCGGCGTGGGCGACAGCATCGACGTCTACGCGGTGGTGGGCAGCCGGACGGTCCTGGTCGGCCGGCGGCTGGTGGTCGCCGCCACGGGCAATCCCATGACTCTTGTCGTCTCCGCCCCCGACGAGCCCTACTGGATCGCGCTGCAGGCCAACAACGTCTCCCTCTTCGTCGCCAAGAGCGGGGGCGTGGGCGTGCCCAGCCAGGGACAGGGCGTGGGCGTAAGTGAAGCTGTCGCCAACCTCTCGGGCTCTGCCCTCGGCGGCCCCGTGCTGACGGGCCCCGGCAGCTCCGGCGTGGTCAATCCGACCCCGGCCCCCACCGCCCCGCCGCCCACAGCCACCCCACTCCCGACGTCCCCCTCCCGCACACCCACGCCGCCCTCCAGGTGAGCACGGTCGTCAGCGTCCTCACCACCAAGGACGGCCAGGGCTCGACCAGCCTGGCGCTTTCCCTGGCCTGGACGGCCGCCGACAAGCGCCGGGTGATGGCGATCGACGCGGACATGTCGGGCACCGGCACCCTGGCCGACCTCATCGCCCTCGACTTCGGCGGCAGAGGAATCGGGAACCTCTTCGGCACCATGGCCATCTCCGGCTATCTCCTCGAGCAGCAGGCGGTCCCGGTTCGCCCCCGGCCCCGCCTGCGCGTGGTGCCCGGACTGCAGGGTTTCTGCGGCCCCGGCGTCGGCGAGCTGCTGCCGCGGCTGGCGCCTGCCCTCGAGGTCCTCCCCGAGGAGCTGGTGGTGCTCGACCTGGGAGCCGCCCTCGCCCACCCCAGGCAGGAATCGCCGCGACGCACCGCCGAGGTGATAGCGGAGGTGTCCAACCGCGTGCTGGTGGTGCTCCACGACAGTCCGGCGCGCCTGGTCAAGTCCATACAGATCCTGAAGGCCGCCCAGCTGCCTCAGGCGGAGCTGATCGTCTACGAATCCAGGCGCGGCGTGCTCCGGGAGCAGATCGCCCGGACGATCGGCGAGCACCTCCCCGGTCACCGCATCAGCGCCGTGCTGCCCTGGGACGAGCGGCGGGCGGCCCGCGCCGAGGACGCCGCTGTCCCGGAGTCGGTGGCCGGCCTGCTGAAGAGCCTGCGGCTGGCCCAGCCGGCAGCCGAGGCAGCCGGCCAGCGCGGTGGCAGGGACGCGCGGTGATCATCAGCAGCCCGGAGGCGCCGGGGACGGGTTACGAGGGCCTCGACGCCCTGCCCTGGCCGGAGCTGCCCGACGGCGTCCGGGACCTGGCCCAGCGCCTGTCCGAGGTGGTCGAGATGAACCGCAGACACGCCGGCTTCCCGCCGTCCGTGGTCGAAGAGGACACGCTGCTCGACTCGGTCACCGCCCTGGTCGACCGTGTCATCGAGTCACCCACCCGTCACGGCGTCCAGCCCATGGTCCAGGAACGGCTGCGCATGGACGAAGCCTTTCGCCAGGCCGTGATCGAGGCGACCAGGGTTCGTGCCTCCCGGCTCTGGCCGCTCTCCCGCCTGCTCTACCTGCTGCCCGGCCTGGAAGAGATCCACTGCTTCCGCAACGACCGGTGGATGGTGACCGCGGGCGGCCGCAAGGCCCTGCTGCGCAACGAGGGCAATCCCTTCGGCAGCGACGAGGACGTGATCACCTTCTTTCGGGACCGGGTCCTAGGCCTGGTCGGCGTGGTGGGTGCCACCCAGCTCAACGACGGCGCGCCGGTGGCGGAGGCGACGGTGGGCGGAGTGATGCGCCTGATCGTCGCCATCAAGCCTGCCATCTCGGGTGACGCCAACGTGCAGGCGACCATCCGGACCTCGGCCGCGGCGCGCCTGCGCTCGCTGGACCAGTACGTCAACCAGGGCGTGATGCCCCGGGGGGTGGCGCAGTTCCTCGAGGCCTGTGTGGCGGGGCGCGCAAACCTGCTCATCGCGGGCGGGACCGCCACCGGCAAGACCACGCTGATGCGGGTCCTGGCCGGGATGATCCCCGACCAGGAGACCGTGGTTGTGATCGAGGACTCCGCAGAGCTCCACCTGGAGGCAGATCGGGGTGATGGACCGGTCGACCCGCACACCGGCCAGCGCCGGCCCCGCCCCTGGGTGCCGCTATGCGTCAACCTCTGCACCGTCCCCTCGATCCTGCGGCAGGACTCCGGCATCACGATGCGGGACCTGGTTCGCGCCGCGCTGCGCTTCCGGCCCGATCGCATCCTGCTCGGCGAGTCGCGCGGCGCCGAGATGGCGGACGTCTGCACGGCGATGAGCACCGGCCATGACGGCTCCATGGTCACGATCCACGCCGACAACGCCTTCCTGGCGGTCGAGCGAGCGGCCAGCTACACCATGGAGTCGCCGCGCTTCGGCAACAGCAGCAACAGCTACGAGCTGGCCAAGCGAGCGGTCCACCAGGCGCTCGACGTCGTCGTACACCTCTCGCACGGCCCCGGCGGAGCCCGGCGCGTGAGCGGAGTTGTGGCCCTCGGAGAGTCAGTCGACCACGCCGTCGAGCTCTACGGGCAGAGCGCCGAGGGCAATCTGCGCCGGGTGTCGCGCCTGGTCGGGGATCTGCCTCCGCGCCTTCGCGCGCGGCTGCGCCACAACCTTGCCGGCGGCGAGCTGCCCGCCGCGTGAGTGACTCGTGAGCGGCCCACTCGTCTTCCTCGTGGAGATCCTGCTGGTGCTGGCGCTGGCAGGGCTGGCGGCCAGCGTCTACCTGGGAGCCCCGGGGCCCGAACTGGGGATCCGCCTCCGGGGCATCGTCCGGCCTTACCTGGAACGCCAGCGGGACATCGCCCAGGGACTTGGCCTGAGCTTTCGAGCCTGGCTGGTGCTTCGGCTGGTCGCAGCCGGCACCGGTCTCGGCCTCGGCTCCCTGACCGGCATCCCGACCGTCGCCGCGGGAGGCTTCGGGCTCGGACTGCTGGGGCTGCCCTGGCTGCTCGCCGGCCGCGCGGCGCACCGGCGGCTGCGTATGGAACGGGCGCTCGCCGGCCTGCTGGTGGAGCTCCGCAACCTTATGCAGCTCTCGAACCTGGCCCTGGACCGAGCGCTGAGGGAGGCGGCTCGCAACCCCGCCCCGGAGCTCACCCTGATCCTCGCGCCCCTTGCCGGCGACGAACCGATCGGCGAATCCCTGACCGAGATCGCCCGGCGCGCCCGCTCACCGCTGGCCGACCTGATCGTCAGCTCCCTGCTCATCGCGCGCACTCACAACCCGCTGGCGCTGGTCAAGGTCATCGACGAGGTGCTAATCCCCGTGCTCGGGGTCACAGTGGAGGTGCAGGAGGAGAACCACGCCACGGTCGCCCAGCAGCGCGCCGCCTCCATCGCGATCGGCGTCATCATGCTGGTCCTCTTTGCAGCCGTCGTACACGTGCCCAGCCTGCACGCCTTCTACGACTCGGCCGCGGGCCAGCTGGTGCTCCTGGTGGTGGTTGCGATGTACCTGGGCCTGGTCTGGCTGATCGGTCACGTCACTCGCCCCGTCCGCTGGGTGGAGTGGGACGTGGACGCGGTGCGCCACGAGACGGAGGCGCTGCTTGTCTAGCCTGGCTCTGGCGGCCCTGGCGGCGGTGGCCGGGATCGGCTGGGTGGCCGCCCTCTGGTACCTGCGCGTCACAGCGCACCCTGCCGTCCTGAGCTGGGAGCGCCTGGCCAGGCTGCGCGGCCTGGCCGAGCAGAAGCCGCTGGGCGACCGGCTCGGCAGCCGGCTGGGGACGCGGATTCCACTGCTCCGGAGTCTGCAGGGCGAGGCCGATCTCGGCCGCCTGCTCGCCATCGCGGGCGAGTCGGCGAGCCCCAGTGCATGGCTCCTCAGAACGGCCGCTCTCTCGGGGGCGACGCTGGGGGGTCTGCTGCTGCTGGATGAGCTGGCCCTGCTGGCCAACGGCGAGCTGGCGCTGGCGCCGGGAATCTGCGTCGCGGCGGGCGGCCTGGTCGCCGTGCTCGCCTACCTGCGGCTTCGCCGTCGGGCACGGACCCGGCAGGAGAAGCTGGGCCAGGCGGTCGGCGACTCGCTGCCGCACCTTGCAGTGATGACCTACCACCACAGGGTCCCGGTGTCCGAGGCGCTGATCATCTTCGCCCGCTGCCAGCGGGACCGCAGCCTGCACCGATTGCTGGTGGAGGCCAGCTGGCAGGACGTGCCGGTGGCGGAAGCGGGTCCCATGCTCCCTGCCGAGCCGGGCCGCCAGGAGAGCACCGCGCTGGTCTACGAACGCATCGGCCAGGTTCTCGGGGTCTCAATGTTCGCCGCCCTGGGCAGCGCCGTGCGCCGCGTCAGCGAACGGGGCCTGAGCAGCCAGGAGGTGCTGACTCGACTCGCCTTCGCGACCTACACCGAGCGCCTGATCCAGGCCAGGGTGGCGGCAGCCCAGGCCAAGACGCTGATCGTGATCCCGATGGGCCTCATGATCGTGCCCGTCCTGCTTCTGATCGGCGCGCCTCTGGCGGCCTCCCTCGCGGGGATCTTCGGTCAGTGATCGGGCGCGCGGTGCTCCCCGTGCTCACTGGCGGCGTTCAGCTGGCCGCCGCCGCGGTGGTGCTCGGCCGACCGGACCTGGGACACGCTCGCGACTTCCTGGTCGCCAGCGTGCCCACCGTCCAGGAGACCCTGGCCGCCCTGGAGCTGGTCGTCTGGACCCTCGTGGCGGTCAGCTTCGTCGCCGGGCTGCTCGGAGTTTTGGCCGCCGGGGCTCCCGTGCTGCGGGCGGCCCGGGGGCGGGCATGGGAGATCTCGGTGGCCGCCGTCGGCCTGCTCCTGCTGACGGCGGGCCTGGCACACCACGCGACGCAGCAGGCCAGCTTCGGCGGGGGCGGTTCGGTGCAGGAGGCGCAGCAGGCGGTTGGGCGCTGACCAGGCCCCGAGGCGCAGCTTCCTGGTGCTGCTGGAGGGAGCGGACGGACGGGCCGCCGCCGCGGCGATCGAGCGGCTCACGCTACCGGAGGCGGTGGAGGTCCTGATGCCTCCGGTGGCGGGCATCGACTTCCTGCGTGCCAGCGGCTCGACGGCCAGCGAGCTGGACGCCTGGTGGGAGCGCATGAGCAGGGCACGAGCCCGGCCTGTGGTGTTGGTGGCGCACTCGGAAGAGCTGCCGCGGTGGCTGCCGGAGCTGGACGCCGACTTCGTGGTTGCGGTGCCGGAGCACGCGCAGCTCGCGCTCTACGCGGGACTGGCCGGCGTCAGGGTGTGCCACACGCGCGATCCGCGAAGGCTGGCCGAGGTGGCGGTGGGACGCCCGGACGCGGCAACCGGTTGGCAGCCTGCGCGGCCACCGGACCCATTCCAGCTGCTGGCGGCGGCCGGCCGGCTGGGAGCAGCCAAGCCCGCAGCCACGCCCCCGGCGGCGCCCATGAGCCGCGGCGAGCTGCTGGGTCAACCGGCCCGCCCTTCCCGTCGGAGCGGACCCGAAGCACACCGGTCCGCCTCCAGGGGGCGGCTGTTCGACCGGCTCACGCAGCTGCGCAGGCCCACCCCTGGTGATGAGCTGGGGAGGGCCATCCTGGACCGCAAGCCGCTGGTGGTGGCGGTCGTCTCGCGGAAGGGAGGCGTGGGCAAGACAGCCAGCGCCGCGGCGGTGGCCGCGCTTCTGGGGGAGGCGGTCGACCCCTTCGGCCACACCGCGGCCCTGGTCGACGCCAACGTCGGCAACCCGGACGCCTGGGGTCGACTCGAGATCAGGGGCAATGCTCTAACCGTCCGAGAGATCGTCAGCAGGCTGACCCGGGGCGAGGAGCCGCCCAGCCCCGCGTACGCCGAGACCCCGGCGCTGGCCGTCTATCCGGAGTCGCGCGAGGCGGGCGACGGCTACGCCCCGGCACAGGTGCAGCGATTGGCCGCCCACCTGAAGGTTCGCCACGCGGCGGTGGTCGTGGACCTCCCCAACCGCCTGCCCGCCTTCACCTCCGCAGACGCCGCGCTGGCTGCCGCCTGGATCGCCGAGGCGGGCGTCGTCGTGCTGCCGACCACCGCCGATCCGGCCGCGCTGCTCGGAGTCACCGAGTATCTCGCCGCCGAGAGCGTCAGGGGCAAGCCGGTGGTGGTGCCTTACATCGTCCCCCGCCTTCGCGAGATCCGCACGGCGCCCGAGGTGCTGGGCTTCCTGCACCGGATCGAGCAAGCCGGCGCGGTCGTCGTGGAGGTGCCGGACGACGACCGGGCCACTCTCGCGCTGATTCGGCGCACGGCCATCACGGAAGCCGGGCTCGCGCTCCGCCAGGCCTACCTCGCGCTGGCGGCCAGGGTGGTCGAGGCGATGGCAACGCAGGTCGAGCAATGACGCCGCTCGACAGGCGCGCCCGGCAGGTCGCGCGAGCTGCCAGGGAGGAGCGCGAGGAAGCTCTGCGGGGCCTCTGCTTCTGCCTTCTCTACGATCTCTGCGCCTGGCTGGCGCGCGCACGCCGACCGATACCGGCAGAGGTCCGCGAGTACCGGTTGGAAGCGGCTCGCCACCTGCCGGACCCGAGCGATCGCATGCGCCAGTACCTGCAACCCGCGCTGATCGACCTCTGGGAGCGAGTCCTGGCTCCCTTCTTCGACTCCGGCGCCTCGCTTTCCCTTGAGCTTGGCGAGGCCGCCCCGCTGGGAGCCGAAGGGCTCCAGGACGTACATGGCCCCATCCGGGCAGAGCTTCGTTTTTCGGAACGGTCGAGCCTGGTGGACGAGCAGGGCCGGCGGCATCCGCTGCCCCAGCGAGACTGGGTGCTCGAGGCGTGGGTGTCGTCCGACCTGGCCCGGGTGGAGGACGCTTGCCTGCGCCCAGCGTGACTTCCCGCGCCCGGCGGCGCGACCCGGCGTGACGGCAGGCGATGGGCCTCGGCGAGCAGCGGCTGCCTCTGCCTGTCGGCAGCCCGCATGCCATCCGCCGGCCGCTCCGGATCTTCCGCGGCGGCCCGCCCCTGGAGCGCACCCTGCTCAGTGTGGTCGGCATGGCCGCCGCGATCGCCGGCGCCGTCCTGACGGCGCTGCCGCCGACCGCCTCGGCCGGGCTCGATGCGAGCGGCTACCAGGTGGGCGACGTGCGGCTGGAGGCGCGCGGCCAGGACGTCTACGCCGGCCCGGAGGCCGCTCTGGTCATCGTCCGGGAAGCTGGGGGGACCCGGGCGGGCGCCTCCACCCGCGTCAGCGGCGAACGCATGGTGGGCGGCTGCCGGATGCCGGCCGGCGGCCGCAGTGAGCGGTGCTGGTTCCAGATCGGAGACCGGACGCTGTCCGCGGAGGACCGCTTCCAGGCCGGTGGTTGGGACCGCCGCTACGACGACGGCGGGCGCGTCCGCATCGAGGTCAGAAGCGGCCGACCCCTGCCGGTCCCCTTCCCCGTCGGGCGCTGAAAGGGGCAGACACATTTCGCTCTGTTGCGCAACGAGACACTGTGTAGCTGCTTCCAAAGAGTTGCCGAAGCAGATTGCGATCGAGAGCTTCTTAGTGACTCAACATCTGACTCAGCGCCGGGCAATAGATCGCGGCTCGCTTTCCTTGAGAGGCGCCTCGCAGGCAAAATTCGATGTGTCCATCCGGCCTCATGAGGCAAGATGATTGGTGACAGTGTCGGTTGATCCACCGGCGGCCAGAATTGGAGGAGGGTGAGTCCCATCGGTAGCACGGACGAAACCACGAAGGTGCTCGAGCGACCCCCGAGTCTGGAGCGGCAATCCCGTCACTATCACGTCATCGAGAACACCGTCGGCAACCCGCAGGGCTATCGTGACGATCTGTTCCGAAGCCGGCGGCGCGCCCTCGAGATCGCCAGAAGCCGTGCGCACTGGCTGGCGACAGTGGCCGGGTGCCGCGTCGAATCACTGCTCGGCCCACCGGGGCGCTATCTGATAACCACGGGCCGTCCCAGCGACGCCGGCCACATGATCGCTGTCGAGGAGTGCGACGACGACGCCTGCCTCGACATCGGCTACGACTCCATGGTGGAGTCCTA
>JALYYF010000176.1 GCA_030946725.1 Candidatus Dormiibacterota bacterium | reverse complement strand
GGCGGACGGATGGCTTGCGGGAACCCTGACCCGCCGTCAGGCGCTTGGACGTCTCCTCGGGCTCGGCCTGACCCTCTCCTCGGCCTCGGCTTTCCTGGCCGCGTGCAGCGGCGGGTCCAGCGGTGGCGGCCAGGGCCAGACATCGACCAAGCCGTCGGTCGCGATCGGGATCGTCCAGGAGCCGACCTCCCTCGACCCCACCGCTCAGGCGACGGCCTCGATCTCGCTGCTGCTTCGCGACAACGTCTACGAGGGCCTGGTCCGCCTCAGCCCGGACCTGCAGGTGGTGCCCGGCCTGGCCAAGTCCTGGGACGTCAGCTCCGACGGGCGGAACTTCACGTTCCACCTGGCTTCCGGAGTCAAATGGCACGACGGTTCTCCCTTCACCGCCCAGGACGTGAAGTTCTCGTGGGATCGGGCCATGAACCCGTCCACCAACCCGGTGAACCCTCACATGGACTACTGGGCGCCGGTGCAGTCCGTGGACGTCGCCGGTGACGGCAGCGTCAAGGTCACCCTCAAGCAGTACAGCGACAACTGGCTGTTCCATATGACGTCGGGGGCGGCGAGCATCGTCAGCTCCAAGACGGCCACCCAAAACGCGAACGCTCCCGTCGGCACCGGCCCCTTCAAATTCGCGATTTGGAACAAGGGCGCCAGCCTGGGCTTGGTGCGCAACGACGGCTACTGGAGCACCAAGGCGCTTCTCAAGAACGTCACGTTCAAGTTCATCACGGACGCCAACGCGATGAACAACGCGCTCAAGGCAGGGGACATCGACGCCATCGGCCAGGTGGGCGGCTACGAGCAGGTCGGCGCCTTCAAAAGCGACTCGCGCTTCAAGGTGCTGGAGGGACCGCCGGTCGGAAAGATCATCGTGGCGATGAATAACGCCGGGACCCTCCTCAGCAACCTGAACATGCGCCGGGCCATCTCCCTGGCCATCAACCCCCAGGCCTGGATCCAGGCCATCCTCTTTGGCTACGGCGTCCCCATCGGCAGTCATTCAGTACCCAACAACGGCGAGCCGTACTACGTCGACGAGACAGGCGTGAACCCGTTCAATGCGGCCATGGCACAGCAGTCGCTCAGCAGGGCGCTGAGGGAGCTCGGCCTGGCCCAGCCGCCGACTCTGCGGCTGGCCGTGATCAGCGACTTTCCCTATGCCGTGACGGGTTCCGAGATCCTGGGCAGCCAGCTGCAGGCGATCGGCTTGAGGGTCAACCCGGAGCAGATGCCGTTCGCCCGCTGGCTGAAGCAGGTCTTCAGCCCGCCGCAGGACTATGACCTCACCATCATCAACCACGCCGAGGAGCGCGACATCGGCAACTACGCCAACCCCAAGTACTACTGGCACTACAACAACTCCCAGGTCACGCAGTGGCTGGCGCAGGCGGATGCCGAGCCGGACAGCGCCAAGCGCAAGGCGCTGTACGCGCAGGTGCAGAAGCAGCTGGCCACGGACGCCGCCAATGCATTCGTGATGTCGCCGAAGACGCTGGCCGTGGTCGCCGCCAAGCTGCAGGGCTACCCGGTGGTCTCCCTGTCGTCACCGCTGTTCCTGCGGGACACCCACTTCTCCTGATCCGCACTGCGTCATCGCGCTGACCAGGCGCGAGGGCGGCCCTCTGCCGGCTGAGTGGGGCAGGCGACCATGCCCCGTTTGCGACCGTGGGCCTTCGGCCGCACCATATGCACGTGCCCTTCAAGCTGGTCGCGCTGGTGCTGCCGCTCTCCCTCGACACCTTCGCGGTCTCCGCGGCGCTCGGCATGGCCGGACTTCCAAAGCGGGAGCGCTGGCGCCTCACCCTTCTCCTAGCCGGGTTCGAGGCCGCCATGCCGATACTCGGCTTTCTCGTGGGCGCCCTGATCGGCCGGGGGCTCGGCGACGTGGCCGATTACGCCGCCGGCGCCGCGCTCATCGGCGCGGGCCTTCTGGTGATGCGCGACAGCGATTCGAAAACGGGCGAAATGACGGCTCAGCGGACCCGAGGCGTGGCCGCCTTGGGGGTCGGCATCGGCGTGAGCCTCGACGAGCTGGCAGTCGGTCTCGCGATCGGTCTGCTCCGGCTGCCACTGCTGGCGGTGGCGCTGCTCATCGGGGCGCAGGCGGCCGTGGCTACCCAGCTGGGCCTCGGCCTGGGAGCTCGCCTCGGAGCGACCGTTCGTGAGCGCGCGGAGCAGGTCGCGGGCGGCCTGCTCGTGGTCCTGGGCCTGAGCATCGTGGTGCTTCGGGCGACCGGCCACTCCCTCTGACCGACAGGCCGACAGCCCCAGCGACGATCGACAAAAAGCCGTTCCAATTGGTCGTCCGGCGGGGGCACTCGTGAGGTAGTCTGGTAGGCCCTCCGTGGCCGGCAGCGAGGCG
>JALYYF010000172.1 GCA_030946725.1 Candidatus Dormiibacterota bacterium | reverse complement strand
GGCACCACCTCCCGGATCGCGTAGCCGCCACCGCCCGTGGCGACCCAGCGGCCCTCGCAGAGGTCGTGCGCCAGCTCGTGGAATCGGCGTCCGAAGTGTGGCCAGACCGCGGTCGATCCCTGAAGGTGGGCCAGGGGGTCCAGGAAGTGGGTGTCGCAGCCGTCCTGGGTGACCAGGACCGTGGGCTGGAACTCTCGCAGCAGCGGCGGCACCACCGCCTCGAAGGCCGCTAGCAGCGGCTCGTCCCAGGCGTACGGCATCAGGGGCAGGTTGGCCGACGTGCCCCGGCCCGGCCCGGTCCCGGTCTCGTCCGGGAAGCCGGTGCCCGGAAACAGGTAGCGGCCACTCTCGTGGAGGCTGATCGTCAGCACCTCGGGATCGGAGTAGAAGAGCGCCTGGGTTCCGTCACCGTGGTGCACGTCGACGTCCACGTAAGCTACGCGATGCCCCTGCTGCCGGAGCCAGCCGACCGCGACCGCCACGTCGTTGTAGACGCAGAAGCCGTGCGCCCGCTCGCGGGCGGCGTGGTGAAGTCCGCCGGCCGGGTTGAACGTGTGCAGCGCGGCACCGGAGTGCACGGCCTCCGCCGCCATCAGGCTGCCGCCGACGATGGTCGCGCAGGCCGCGTGCATCCCGTCGGCCACAGGGTTGTCGGGGCTGGTGAAGCCGGCCTCGGCCCGTTCGGTCCACCCGACCTCCTGGCGCCGCCGCGGGTCGCTGAGCGTCTTGACCAGCTCGACGTAGCGCGGCGAGTGGCAGATCGCGATCTCCTCGTCGGTGGCCACGCGAGGCGGCACAAGGTCGGCGAACTCCATCAGCCCCAGCTCCCTGATCAGCTCGACGGCGAGCTTGACGCGGATCGGCTGGAGCGGATGCTCCTCGCTCAGCCGATAGGCCATGAAGGCCTCGCCCCAGATAAGCCGAACCTCACCCGACACGGCCAACTACTCTATCGAGCGGGAATCTTTGATCGAGGCTGACCTGGTCGTCCATGGGATAGGCCAGCTGGTGACATGCGAGCCCACGCAGGGTGAGGGACCGCTGGGGCTGTTGGAGCACGCGGCCGTGGCGTCCCGTGACGGACAGATCGTCTGGGTCGGTCCCACCTCACGCTGGCAGGGCCGACTGGAGCTGACGCCGGAGGCCGTGATCGTCGACGCTCACGGCGGCTGCGTCCTCCCCGGCTTCGTGGACGCGCACTCTCACCTGCTCTGGACCGGTTCCCGAGCCGACGAGTTCGCGGCTCGGGTACGGGGTCAGCCCTATTGGGGCGGCGGCATCATGCGAACGGTCCGCTCCACCCGCGCCGCCGGTGAGGAGGCGCTGATGCAGGCCGGTCGAAAGCGGCTGCGCAGCTACCTGCGCCATGGCGTGACGGCGCTGGAGGCGAAGTCCGGCTTCGGGCTCACAACCACCTCCGAGGAGACGCTGCTGCGCACGGGCGCCCGCCTTGCCGAAGAGACGCCGCAGCGGCTGGTCACCACCTTCTATGGAGCCCATGTCGTACCCGAGGACACCAGCGTCCAGGACTACATGCACGAGCTCCTGGACGACATGCTTCCGCGCTTCAGGTCGATGGCGACGTTCTGCGACGCCTGGTGCGACCCCGGCGCCTTCGACACCGACCAGTGCCGGCGCGTCCTCAACCGCGCCCTCGGCCTGGGCTACCAGCTCAAGCTGCACGCCTCCCAACTGGCACCCGGCAGCGGTCCGCGGCTGGCGGTGGAGCTGGGAGCCACCTCGGTCGACCACCTGAACTACCTGCGCGACGGCGACGCCCGGCTGCTGGCCGAGAGCTCCGTCGTCTGCGTCATCTGCCCCGGGACCACGAGCAGCCTCAAGCTCGCAGGCGAGGGGTCGGCGCGAGCCCTGGCGGCCGCCGGCTGCCAGCTGGCCGTCGCGACCGACTACAACCCGGGCACCTGCTGCTCGGAGAACATGTGCCTGATGATCGGGCTGGCCTGCCAGGAGCTGGGCCTCGGGCCGGAAGAGGCGATCCGGGGCGCCACGATCGGAGGCGCCCGGGCGCTTCGGCTGCAGCGGCAGTGCGGTTCGGTGCGGCTGGGCAAGCGCTGCGACCTGCTGCTGATGGATGCCGAGAGCTACCTCGAGATCCCGTACAGGCTCGGCGTCAACCTGGTGGAGACCACCATCTGCCTGGGGAGAGTGGCGTCTGGTTCCGGCTGACGAACCGAGAGCGGCACTGTTCGAGGCGGTACCCAACTTCTCAGAGGGGCAGGACGGGGAAGTGGTCTCCGCCCTGGGAGGCGGGCGCCACGTCCTCGACGTGCACTCAGACCACGACCACAACCGCTCCGTGATCACCGTGGCCTCTGCCTTCCCGGAAGTGTTGATCGACGAGCTCACGGCCCAGGTGGCCACGGCGGTCGAGCGAATCGACCTCGGTTCCCACGTCGGCGTACATCCCCGCGTCGGCGCCGCCGACGTGGTGCCATCGTCCCTCTGGGGGAAGCCACGATGGCTGAGGCGGTGAACCTCGCGCATCGGCTCGGCGAACGCCTCTGGCGTGAGCTGCGGGTCCCGGTCTTCTTCTATGGGGAGGCCCGCGAGGGCCGCAGGCTCGCCGACATCCGGCGACGCGCCCTGGCGCCGGACCTGGGCGGTCCCCGCCCGCACCCGCGGGCGGGAGCCGTCTGCGTCGGAGCGCGGGGGCCGCTGGTCGCCTACAACATCACCTTTGACGAGGCATCCCCCGACGTGGTGCGCACGCTGGTGAGGCACATGCGTGAGCTGCCGGGCGTCCAGGCCCTGGCCTTCCCCCTGGCCGAGGGGCGGCTCCAGCTGTCCATGAACCTCACCCGGCCGGAGGAGGTGGGACCGGCCGCGGTGTACGAGGTGGCCCAGCGCCTGGCCGGGCGTGAGGGACGACCCGAGCTGGTCGGGCTCTGCCCGGCGCTGGCGGCCGGTCCCGGCTGCGACGGGGGACTGCTCGAAGCCAGGCTGGCCTCGATCGCCGCGGCCTGGGCCGCCGGGCGCGCGCGCAGCCGTGGCGGAGACGAACACCGCCGCCTGGCCGAACGGCTCGAGGCCGAGTCACGGTCGCTGCGCCGGCTCGACTCCTCGCAGGAGGCGATCCTGGGCGGCGCCGAACGAGCCGCGGCCCTGGTCCGGGTTCAGCAGCCGGCCGGGATCGCAGAGGCCGAGACGGACGCTTTCCTGCGCACGGCCGCGGGGGGGTTCCGCCAGGCGGTGCGGATGGTCGCGGGACCGACCGCTCGGGAACGCATCGACCTCCTCGACGGCTGGCTCGCCCGGCGTGAGCGGCGCCCTCAGCGCTGATCGATGGTCACGGTGCTGGCGCCGCCGCTGATGTCAAAGTCGTAGCGGTCGCCGGCGGTGCCGTAGTCGCTGCTCTCCCAGATGACGTCTCCGCCCAGGACGGATCGATGATTGCCATCGACGGTGAGGTTGCTCGCGCCACCGCTCATACGGACTCGGGCGGCGACGCCGGACGGCCTGTGGACCGTGATGCTGCTGGCGCCTCCTGAAATCCGGACGGGAATGGTTCCGGTCGGCCTGGGCAGCGTGACATCCAACTGCTCGGCTCCTCCGCTCAGCTGGAGGGAGGTGAGGTGGAGGCTGCCCAGCTCCAGGGTGTCGCGAGAAGCTCCTCCGCTGACCTCGACGTCCCAGGGGACCGACTGGTTGAGCGAGAGGCGGGCGCTGGTGGTGCCGCGGACGCTGAAGAGGTTGACGCCGCGGCCGCTCTGCATGGAGACGGTCCCGTTGTCCACGCGGACCTCCGGAGGGTGGCCATCAACGTACTGAACCTGTGCCCGATAGAGGTCCGGCATGTCTTGCCCCCGCACCGTGAGCGCGCTTGCCGCCAGGTTGACCTGGAGGCGCCCATGCTCGGTCTGGCCGAGCGGGACCGAATAATCCGACCGCGCCGTTGCGCCGGCGCCGGGCAGCAGGCTCGAGTACGCGAATGCACCCACCACCAGGAGGACGGCCAGGACGGCGGCCAGGGGAAGCATGAGCCGAGGCAACCAGGCGCGGCAGACCAGCACCACGCCGAGCAGGACCAGCGCCGCCGGCCAGAGCGCGAAGACACGCACGACCTGGCTCGAGGAGACGACGCCGAAGTTCAGGAGCAGGGCCAGCACGCCGGCCGCGATCAGCAGCAGCGGCAGCGCGAGACCCGCGCCGCCACGACTCGCCGAGCGCGGAGAACCCGGCGGAGGCGGCGGCGCACTGGCGGGCTGCTGGAAGCTCACCTCGCCCAGATTCTGGCAGAAGAGGCCACCGATCCCCCGCATCCCGCGAGCTGCCCACCGTCAGGGGGGACCGTCGACCTCCGGGTCAGACCGGGCTGGGGATCCTCCCGCTGGCCAGCTCTGCCCGGACCTCGTCGCGCGCCCGCTGGATCGTCTCCAGCATACCCTTGGCTTCGTCGACCGTCCGCGTTTTGAGCCCACAGTCGGGATCGACGTATACCTGCTCCGGCGACAGGTAGTCCAGGGCTCGGTAGATGTGCCCCTTCACCTCTTCGACGGAAGGCACCCGGTGCGAGTGGACGTCGATGACGCCGAAGCCGATGTCCTTCTTGAACGGGTGCTCCCGGAACCTCTCCAGCAGGTCGAGTCCGCTGTTGGTCATCTCCAGGTCGACCTCGTCCACCGGGATGTCCAGCAGCCGCGGGTAGACCTCCTCGAATCGCCCGTAGCACATGTGCGTCGTGGTGTGGGCGCTGAGGCCGTCGGTCACGATGCCCATCGCCTCGATCGCGAGATCGAGCTCGTCCAGCCGCGTGGACACGGCAGGCTCGTCGATCTGGATGTAGCGCGCACCGGCTCGCTCCAGGTCGTGAGCTTCCTCCCGGACGACTTCGGCCAGCGCCAGCACGAAGTCCCGCCGGGAGCCGAAGTGATCGTCGAACGACCAGTCGCAGATGGTGTAGGGCCCGGTCAGCATCCCTTTCACCGGGCGGCTCGTCAGACCCTGCGCAAAGCGCCACCAGTCGACGGTGATCGGGTTCGGCCGCCTGATCGGACCCACCGCGATCGGCTTCTTGTAGTAGCGGTTGCCGTAGGAGCGGACCAGCCCCGAGATCGACATCCCGTCCAGGTTCTCGGCGAAGTAGGCAACCATGTCGCCGCGGTACTGCTCTCCGTCGACCAGGACGTCGAGGCCGATCTCCTCCTGAAATGTGATCCACTCCCTGGTCGCCTGGCGAGCCAGCTCGTCAAGGTCGTGCTGGGTGATACCGCCCCGGTTTCGAGCACCCCGGGCGCGAATCAGGTAGTCGGGCTTGGGCAGGCTGCCCACGCTCGTGGTAAGCAATCCCTGGGGGCTCACACTGTCACTCCCTGCGCGTGTGTGGCACGCGCCACCAGCTCCAGCTTTCTGCGAGCCGTGTCCCGGGGCAGGAACTCGAGACCGCAGCTTGGGCTCACATGCAGCGACCGCTCACCGACCACGGCGGCCGCCCGATTCACCTGCTCGCTGAGGCTGGAGACTTCCTCCATCCGCACGTTGCGGGCGTCGACGATCCCCAGCCCCAGGCCCTTGCCACGAGGCCATTCCTGGAGCAGGCGCCAGTTGTCGGAACCCTGGACGAAGTCGAAGCCAAAGAGCTGGAAGGGCAGTTCGAGCAGGCCGGGCACGTCGGCCGCCCCGCCGTGGTACGTGTACAGGCTCAGCGGGGCGTCAATCCCATCGGTCAGCGCGGCCATCGCCTCCCGAAACAGGCCGAAGTCCCGGGGGTAGCGCACGCTGGGGTTGTTCACGATCGCCGGCTCGTCGACCTGGATCCATTCGGGACCGTCCGCGGAGAGTGACTTCAACTCCTGGTTCAGGGCCCGGGCCAGGTCGAGGACGAGCCGGTGGTGGCCCCGGTCCGCCCAGTCGGAGAGCGTGCCGATGGTGTAGGGGCCGGTGAGCACCGCCTTGACCGCGCGGCTTGCGTGCTCCTTGGCGAACTTCAGGTCCTCGAGCAGGATGGGTGCCTTCCAGCTCACGTCGACGCCGGCGTCGGCGCGCGGCTGCCGGAAGTAGGTGTTGCTCTCGAACCAGCGCAGGAGGCCGCCGGTCTCGAGTCCCTGGAGGCCTCCGGCCAGGTACGTGATGGGGTCCTGCCAGCGGATCTGGCCGTCCGTCACGAGGTCGAGACCGGCCGTCTCCTGATCCTGGATGGCGGCCACGGTCATCGCGCGGGCGGCCTCGTCGATCTCGGAAGCGGGCGCCTCGCCGCGATCCACCCGGCCGATGGCCTGACGCAGTCGCTGCTGGCCGGGGCCGTCGCCGAGCTTCGGGTAGTGGCTTACAGCAGTGGCTATCACAAGACCCGAAAGTCTATAGCAAGCCCTCGCTCTACACTTCTTTGGTGCCTCGAACCGTGAGCCTGGACCAGTTCGAGGGCCAAGCAAGAGACCTGATCGAGAGCATCTTCGAGATGGGTGAGCCGGTCCTCGTCACCCGCGACGGTCAGCCCGTCGCGATCATCGCGCCGCCTGCGGCGCTGCAGACCACCGCCCTGGCGGACCTGCCGCGCTGGGAGGAGTGGCTCCACGAGATCAAGGAGTCGCTCTCCTCCTCCTCCCACGGCGAGACCCCGCCGACGCTCTCCCTTCCGCAGCCGCCGGAGGTCGAAAAGAGCCTCCTCGGCTTCGACCTGCGCGCCGGGGTGGTGGGGTCGGACGCCGGCCGCGAGTTCCTGAAATCCGAGCTGGTCCGGCTCGGCGTGCCGATCATGGACGAGAGCCTGGTCAGCGACGTCTACACCCAGGTGCTCGGGCTCTGCGAGGACAAGGACAGGATCTACGAGGACGACCTGCGGGTGCTGGCGCAGAAGGCGATATCGCAGGCTCCTCAACGCCTGCGTCTGCTCTCGGTGACCGTGACCTCGGCCACCGGGCTGCCCGCCACGGCTGAGGTGACCCTGGAGCTTGGACACGGCCCGGCCATGCGCCGGGAGCAGGGCGACGGACCCCTGGATGCAGCCTTCAAGGCCATCCAGCGGCTGGTCTCCCTGGAGCCCGAGGTGGAGAACTTCTCGGTGGTGGCCGCCACCCGAGGCAGCGACGCCCTTGCGGAAGCCGTCATCGCGCTGTCGGCGGAGGGACGTCGCGTCCTCGGCGCCGGCACCTCAACCAACGCCATCGAGGCCGGCGTGCAGGCCTACGTCAACGCTTTGAACTTTCTGCTGGAAGAGAGGCCGACTCCTTGAGGCCGGCCCGGTGGGCCGCCTTCCTGCTAGTCCTCCTGCTGACCGGCTGCGCCGGCGGCAGCTCCTCGCCGTCACGCAGCCCGTCTTCCAGCGCGCCCCCCTCGACGGCGGTCTCCCCCACCTCGACAGCGAGGGGGGTGGCCGACTGGACCACCTACCACGGTGACGCCGCCCGCTCCGGCGTGCTGCGCGGAGCGCCGCTGACCGGCTTCCAGCCGGCTGTCACCCACCAGGACTGGCAGACCGGCCAGCTCGACGGCGACGTCTACGCGTCGCCCATCGTCGCCAGCGGCCTGGTCGTCGTGGCCACCGAAAACGACACCGTGTACGCCTTCGACGCGACGGCCGGCGGGCAGGCGAAACAGGTCTGGAAACGCCACCTCGCCGAACCGGTCGACGCCTCCACCCTGCCCTGCGGCGGCATCCGTCCCGTCAGCGGGATCACCTCCACCCCCGTCGCAGATCCCGGTCGCGACGTTCTTTATGTCGTCGGCTTCGTCCGGCCGGCCCAGCACCTGCTCTTCACGCTCAAGCTCTCCACCGGCGATCTCCAGGGCTCCCGGCCGGTCGACGCCTCCGGGGAGTCGCCGCGGACCCACCAGCAGCGGGGTGCCCTCGCGCTGGCCAACGGGTACGTCTACATCCCCTTCGGGGGTCTGCTCGGCGACTGTGGCCAGTACCACGGCCGCGTGCTGGGCGTCCCCGTCGACGGGGGCGACCTGATCCAGTACCAGACCAGTTGCAGCAGGGAGTGCGCGATCTGGGCGCCTGGCGGACCGACCGTCGACGGTTCGGGCGACATCTGGGTGGCCACCGGCAACGGGGAGCCTTTCGACCGCTTCACCGCCGGCAACGCGGTGCTCAGGCTACCGCCCGGCCTGGGCAAGCCCCGCGACTACTTCGCGCCGAGCGACTGGGCCGAGCTGAGCCGGAGCGACCAGGACCTCGGCTCGATCTCGCCGATACTGCTCGACCACGGCCTCGTCTGGATCTCCGGCAAGGGATCGACCGGCTATCTGCTGCGCCAGGAACACCTCGGGGGGGTCGGCGGACAGGCCTTCAAAGGGGACGTCTGTCCAAGCTTTGCCAGCGCGATCGCTTCCGGAGACGTGGTCTTCGTGACCTGTCCAGAGGACGGCCGCCTGATGGCGCTCCGGGTGGACGCCGGCCGGCCGTCCTTCTCTCAGGCCTGGCAGGCGCAGCGGAACGCTCCCGGCGCTCCCATCCTTGCCTTCGGCGCGCTCTGGGTCATAGACACGGGGGACGGCTCACTGGCCGCGCTGGACCCCGGGAACGGCAACACCACCCTCTTCAGCCTCCCTGGCCACGGAGCAACGCCCCACTTCGTCACACCGGCCGCCGCAAGCGGCCACATCTACGCGGCGCTCGGCCGCCGCCTGGTTGCCGTCAGCACCGGCAGCAGCGGCTAGAAGACCCCCTCCCTACCCTCCCGCAAGGGGAGTGAGAAGGTCGCGTGCATCGTTTATTCCTGCAGTTTGCGGATGAGGTTGGCCATCTCTATCGCGGTTTCGGCGGCCTCGGCTCCCTTGTTGTTGCGGGGGCCGCTGCGGGCGAGGGCCTGGTCGCGGTCGAAGGTGGTCAGAACGCCGAAGGAGCAGGGGACGCCCGTGTCCAGGCTGACGTGCATGATGCCCTCGCTGCAGCCACTGGCCACGTACTGGAAGTGCGCCGTCTCTCCGTTGATCACGCAGCCCAGCGCCAGGATGGCGTCCACGTTGCCCGATTCAGCCAGTGTCAGAGCGGCCAGGGGCAACTCCAGGGCGCCCGGCACCCAGACCACCTGCGGATCGTCGGCTCCCCGCTGTT
>JALYYF010000167.1 GCA_030946725.1 Candidatus Dormiibacterota bacterium | reverse complement strand
ACCAGCGCCACCGAGACCGCGATGGCGAGCTTGATGGATGGCGTCCGGGGCGCGATCCACATGAGTCCGGAAAAGGCGTAGTGCGCGCTTTTGAGCGCGTTCCAGCCCTGCCGCGGCCGGCTGCTTTCCTTCCGTTCCTGAGCCCTCATCCCGAACGCGGAGCGTACGCGGGCCGCGGGCGTTCTAGCGGCGATCACGCAGGGCCACGGCCAGGGCCGGAGCCAGTGGCAGCTGCGGGAGCAGCGTCGCCTGGTAGGCGTGGTAGACGTCCGGCTTGCCGGACCAGACCAGTTCGGCCGGTCTGTCGTCCGGGTCCAGCTCGTGGTGCCAGCTGCCGCCCCGGCGGTCGATGAAGAGCGCTGCGGCATGATCCCAGCAGGTGCGATACCACTGCTCGTAGACGGGCTGCCCGGATCGCCTCCTGAGGGCGGCCGCGGCAGCGATGGCCTCCGCGACCACCCAGTGCATGCGCTCGCGCACGACCGGCCTGTCGGTCCAGTCGACCGTGTAGACGAATCCCTCGGCCCCGTCGACCGCCCAACCGACGCGGACCGCGGAGTCGAACAGGGTGCGCGCGTCGTCGAACAGCCAGGCTGGAGGGTCCGAGAGGGATGCCTCCACGTGCAGGAGCAGCCGGCACCACTCCAGCCAGTGCCCGATGGTGCTCCCGTAGGGCCGGAAGGGGTCGTCGCGGGCCTCAGCGTTGTACTCGAGCATGGGGCGCCAACCCGTGTCGAAGTGCTCGGGCAGACGCCAACCGTTATCTCGGGCGGCGCCGTGGATGAGGTGCTCGGCGATGCTGAGCGCTCTCCTCCGCCAGCGCTCATCGCCGGTGACGTCAGCCGCCGCGAGGAAGGCCTCCACCAGGTGCATGTTGCTGTTAGCGCCGCGGTAGGCCTCCGGCTCGCTCCAGGCCTCGTCCCAGCTCTCCAGTGAGCGCCCCTCGGTCTCGCTCCAGAAGCGTCGATCCACGACCGACAGCGAATCCTCGAGCAGTTCGGGCGCCCCGCGCATCTCCGCAGCCGTGGCGCTTGCTGCGGCGAGCACCACGAAGGCGTGCACGTAGGCGGCCTTCCGCGTATCGAGGGGCCTCCCCTCGGGCGTGAGCGTGGAGTACCAACCCCCGTGGCGCGAGTCTCGAACCGGTCCGTTCAGGGCGGCCACGCCGTGTTCGGCAAGGGGGCCCGCACCGGGAATGCCGCGAAGATGCCCCAGCGCGAAGACGTGCGTCATCCGTGCCGTGATCCAGGTCTCGGCGGGGCGATCCAGCTGTGGTCGACCGTCCGCGTCGAGCCAGGAGAAGCCGCCTCCTTCGTGCCGCGCGGCCGAGGCGAACTCCAGCAGGCGGCCGCCCTCGGCATCCAGCCACGCGAGGTGGGACGGCATGTCGATCCATGAGCCGCGCATCATCCGAGCTCCTCCTTGCATCCCGACTTCCTCGCCGCTGGGAAACCTGAAACCTACATGATCGGCTTTTCGCCGGTATTCGATTTCGGACCGGCGCTGCAACGCCGCCGGCGCCGCACACGCCGTGGACCACCGGCCTGACCTAGGGCCAGCGGCGCGTCGGGGACAACTGCTCCTGCGAATAGACGGCGCCTTCGAGGCATGCACCGCTGAGATCGGCATCCGTGAGGTCGGCCCCGGTCAACCTGGCGTTGGAGAGGCAGGCTCCGCTCAGGTCGGTTCCTCGCAGAATGGCATTGGACAGGTCTGCCCCGGTCAGATCGCTGCCGCTCAAGGTGACGCCGCTCACCATGGCGCTGCTCAGGTCGGCGTCGAAGAGCTTCACGATGCTCATGTGCCGGTCGACGAGACCCGCCTGGTAGACGAACTGGAGGATCTCGCACTTCTGGTCGGGCCCGGCACCACGGAGCGCCGCGAGTGTTCTCACCCTTGCAGCCTGGCGCACGTCCTGTCCGCAGTCGGTGCTGCCCAGATTCTTGTTCAGCATCAGGTCGAGAATGAACGATTGATACGCCTCCTGCGCTTGCCGTCGCTCCTCTGCTCCCTGCACAGACTCGTGTCCCAATTCCCCATGGCGGTCGCCGGCATCCTTGATCACAAGCGGAAGCGCGGCCAGGAAGACCGGTGCACTGAGCAGCTGCAGCCAGCTCCACAGGTTTCCGTTGTCCCGGAACCCCGTCCAGGTCCAGTCCAAGGGCGAGTACGTCCCAACGATTCCCAACAGCAGAGCCAGCCAGAACGCAGCCACGACCGTGGCCCAGAAGGCGCGCCCACGCAGCCACCGCACACCGCGCGCTCCGGCCTTACCTGTCGTCACCTTCGTCACCATTCGCAGGCACCTCCCTTCTCAGCATGCCGCTGCGCACGACCCCGCAGGGCAGTCGCACTCAACCTTTGACGAGTAGAACGGTCAGCAGCGCTCCGCAGATGGCCCCGAGCACAACCGCGGTGATCGTGAGCCAGAGCTCTCCAACGTCGACAAACAGAAGCGACACCAATCGCGACCTGGCTCCTGTGTCGCGAGACACTCCCCGGCGAAGATTGAGCAGCAGACGGCTGGCTACAACCGCGATCACTCCCACCGATAGCCAGGGCAGGAACAGCCTGTATCGAGGAGGGGATACCGCGGTCTGATGGCAGGTCGGCACGCTGCGCGTCGTGCTCTCGCGCTGCTGCGCCTGATCTGGTGGAGCACCGTCCCCCCAGGTCGCTGCCGGGGTGGTCATGATCTGGACCGTCCTGGGCAGTGGCCTGGGGAGCTGGAACGAGCCTGTGGCACGAAAGTCTCTGGCCGCCGACAGTTCATTTGAGGAGTTCGCCAGTTGCGTGAAGGGTCCGCCAT
>JALYYF010000160.1 GCA_030946725.1 Candidatus Dormiibacterota bacterium | reverse complement strand
CCCCATGCCGTCCCGGCGTTGTTGACCAGGATCTCCAGCCGGTCCTCACGCTCCTCCACAGCTCGCGCGAGCGTCTCCACGCCCTCGGGCCGGCCGACGTCGCACGGCACGGAGACGCAGTCGCCGTACTGCGAGAGCTCGCGGGCGGCGGCGTCGCAAGCCTCCGCCTTGCGGGCACAGATGTAGACGCGGGGGACGCCCGCCTTCAAGAACTCCGCCGCGATCATGAAGCCGATTCCCCGGGACCCGCCGGTGACCAGCGCCGTCTTGCCCGTGATCGAGAAGAGATCACTCATCGATCCGTCCACCTCTGGCGAAATTCCGGAGCCGTCAACTGCACAGAGCTCTCACAGCTCATCTTCGGGGCTGAGCAGCAGCCGGCGCAGCCGGGGCCCGAGATCGTCGCGCTCCAGCCGCCGGCTCGTCGAGTTCATGGCTTGGCTCACGACAGCGCGGCTGCGGCGGGCGTCCATCAGGTTGACGCCCATCGCCGGCAGGTCCGCGGCGATCGGCTCGAAGATGAGGACCTCGGTGCCGGTGCGCCGGACGGCCGCGGCCTCTCGCGCCAGGCGGGCCCGGCTTGCGGCCCGGATGGGCATGTCCAGGGAGCCGGCCAGCGACCGCGGCGAAGCCGTCATCGACGAGCTCACGATGACCAGGTCCAGGCCGCGGCCGGCGACCAGGTCGAGGTTGGTCACCGAGCGGACACCGCCGTCCACGTAGCGCCGGCCTTCGATGACCACGGGCTCGAAGTAGGCGGGGATCGCGCAGGAGGCCGCGACCGCGTCGGCGAGGCTGGCCCGCGGCGCGCCCTCGCTTCCGAAGACGACCCGGCGGCCGCCATCGAGGTCGACCGCGCAGACCCACGTCGGCTGCCGAGGCCAGCCGCTCCCGAAGGCTCGCCGGACGGCTTCGGAGACGGGCGCCAGGGAGACCCGGCCGGGCGGCAAGGCGGCCGCCACCAGGGCGCCCAGCCGCACCGACCCCGGGCGCAGCAGTCCGCGGCGCAGGAGCGGAGCCGAGGCCATTCCGCGGCGCGGCCGCGCCGCCGACCAGCTGGGAAAGACATGGGCCGGCCCGAGCCTTTCCGCCATCCGCCGGCCTTCCTCGGAAAGTGGCTCGCCGAGCAGCCTGGCGGCGAGATCCGGAGCCGGGAGCCCGGCCCGCAGCACGGCGGCGACCAGGGAACCGGCCGAGGTGCCGACGATGATGCCGGCTGTCCGAGGATCCCAGCCGGTGGCCCGCGCGATCGCGGCCAGCACGCCCGAGTGGAAGGCGTGGCCGACCGATCCACCGGCACTCAGTACCAGGCCGATCCGACGCCGGCTCTTTTCGGGACGCTCGGTCGCCATTCCGAAAGCCTGACGCGCGTCGGCCTTTCCCGCTGCCCCAACTCAGCGTCGACGCGCACGCTGGGTTTTCTTCAGCGTTGCTGCAAATACCATTGCGCCAGTGAATGGAGCGGCCCGGAGACCGCGGCACAAGGGAGGCGCACCATGGCCCTGAGCATCCACGCGACGGATCGGTACAACGCCGCGGGCGACCTGCTGGATCGGAATCTGGAAGAGGGCCGGGGCGACAAGGTCGCGATCCGGACGCCGTCCCGTGACTGGACGTATGGAGAGGTCGCGGCCGCATCCAATCGGCTCGGCAACGCGCTCCTCGGTCTCGGCCTGGAATCGGAGAACCGCGTGCTCATGGCCGTGCACGATTCACCGGAGTTCGCGGCAACGTTCTTCGGAACCATCAAGGCCGGCGGGATACCCGTCCCGGTCAACACCAACCTGGCCGCGGACGAGTACGCGTACATGCTCGACGACAGCCGGGCCAAGTTCGCAGTCGTCAGCGGCCCGGTGGCCGAGCAGCTCAGGGAGGCCCGGCGGAAGTCCCACTACCCCAGGCAGATGGTCGTGATCGACGAGGCCCGGCCCGGCGAGCTCGACTTCGCCGAGATCACCCGGTCCGCCTCGGAGCGGCTCTCGCCCGCCGACACGATCAGCGACGACATGTGCTTCTGGCTCTACAGCTCGGGAACCACGGGGCGCCCGAAAGGCGTCGTGCACCTCCAGCACGACATGCGATTCTGCGTGGACGCCTACGCCCGGCCGGTCCTCGGCATCGACGAGCACGACGTCACCTTCTCGGTCTCCAAGCTCTACTTCGCCTACGGACTGGGCAACGGGCTCTACTTCCCCTTCGGCGTGGGAGCGACGACGGTCTTGCTCGCCGACCCCCCCACTCCCCGCGTCGTGCTCGACATGACCAGCCGTTTCCACCCCACGCTCTACTTCGCCGTCCCCACCGGCTACGCGAACACGCTGGCCGCCGCCGACTCGACCTGGCGGTCGGCGGACTTCAGCTCCGTCCGGGCCTGCGTCTCCGCCGGGGAGCCGCTGCCGGGTTCGCTCCTCAGGCGCTGGAAGGAACGGACCGGCGTCGACATCCTGGACGGCATCGGCTCCACCGAGTGCTGCCACATCTTCATCTCCAACCGGCTGGACGACATCCGGCCGGACTGCAGCGGCACCGTCGTCGACGGATATGAGGCGAGGATCGTGGACGAGTCCGGGAACGACGTCCCTCACGGGCAGCCCGGCACGCTGCTGGTGAAAGGCGATTCGATATGCGCGCTCTACTGGCGTCAGCACCAGCGCACGAGGGAGACGATCCTCGGCGAGTGGATCAAGACCGGGGACATCTACGTAAGTGACGAGACCGGCCACTTCTACTACCAGGGGCGTGGGGACGACATGCTCAAAGTCGGAGGCATCTGGGTCAGCCCCTACGAGATAGAGGTCGTCCTGACCGACCACGAAACCGTCGCGGAGTGCGCCGTGGTCGGAGTGCCGGACCAGGACGGCCTGGTCAAGCCGGAGGCCTTCGTGGTCGTGGCGGCGGGGTTCGGAAACCCCCACGAGCTCGAGGGCGTCCTCAAACAGCACGTCCGCCAGCGCCTGGGCGGCAACAAGACCCCTCGCATCCTCCACTTCGTGGAGGGCCTCCCGAAGACCGCCACCGGAAAGGTCCAGCGCTACAAACTCCGGCAGCAGCCCTAAACCTAAACGTCCCTCCCCCTTGCCCCCAATCCACCGATAGGGAGAGAGGGTGACTCGATAGGGCCCGTCCGGTGCCGCCCCATGGGCTTTGACGGGCCGGATCGGCGGGTCAGGAGTCGGTTGCTGATGCTCGACGCCGGAAGTGCAGGTTCGAAGGCGGTGGCGGGCAGGGCGGGGAACCGTCTCGACGCGTGCTTCGATCTTGACCCTGGAGATTTGGACCTCGGAGTCGGCTCAGCCGCTCAGGGCGGGAGGGAAGCAGACGGCGTTAGGCAGAGGCGATCCAGGGCGGTCCGGAATTGCCTGGCCCAGCGCCAGTAGCTGGGCAGGCGAAGACTCAGGCGACGCCCACTGCGGACCAGTCGGCCGGGCATCGAGAAGAGCCAACGGCGCAAGGTCTTGACCGTCGCTCGGGGAGTACGGAGGCTCAATCGAGCCAGCCAATGGGCC
>JALYYF010000159.1 GCA_030946725.1 Candidatus Dormiibacterota bacterium | reverse complement strand
CTCTCCGTCGGCTCCGGCGTGACCCCGGGCCAGATGTTCGGGATGCCGACCCTGAAGGCAGGCAGCAAGGCGTTCGCCGGCCGCTTCCAGGACGCCATGGTCTTCAAGCTCTCTGGCGAGGCGCACGGCCGGGCGCTGGCCCTGCAGGGGGCGCACCTCTTCGACCCCAGCGGGATGAGACCGATGAAGGAGTGGGTGGTGGTGCCGCCCGACCACGCCGACGAGTGGCACGACCTGGCCCGAGAAGCTCTGAAGTACGTGCGCGGCAGCTGAGCCGCGGCCGCGCCGCCCGTCAAACCTCGGGTGCTATCAGCTCGACTTCGTTCCCGTCGGAGTCGTTCACGAACGCGGCGTTCTGGCTGACGGCCTACCCCTGAGACATACGCCTCATATAGGATGCCCGCCGTGGATAGGAGGGGTCTGCTGCGGGTGGCCGGAGCTGTCGCTGTCTGCGCGGCCGTCTTGTTCGCCCTCTATCGCATCAGTCTGATCCCGATCACCCTTCCCGAGGAGGGTTCGTACACGAGCGGGACCGCCACGGGCCTGCAGTTGGCCGTCCACGTACTGCTGGCTCGGACGCCTTCGCAAGGCAACGACCTGGGCGTCGATTACGCGAGCGCATACTCTCTGACTCATCGAGGCAACGCCTACGCTCACACGTCTGAGCTGGTCCGCGATCTCCACACGAGCCTCGCCATGCCGATCCCCTTCGCCAACCCTCATCCTCCCACCGCGTTGCCGTTCGTCCTCCCCATCACGCTATTCACGTTCGCCCGGGCCGCCCAGCTATGGGCGTTCGCGATGGTCCTGACCTATATCGCCACGATCGCGCTGTTCGCCGTTCGATGGCCACTGGCCGTCGCTCTGGGGATCGGACTGGCCATCACCCTGCCGGGTGCCGACGGGCTGACGAACGTGACGCCAATCATCGGATTCGGAGTTGCCCTAGCCTACCGCTATCGGGACGAACCATGGCTGGCCGGTTTGGGGATGGCGGTCGCCGCTGCGCCGAAGTGGTCGGGGCTGGTGCTGCTTCTGCCGTTCCTGCTCAGCGGAAGGCTCAAGGCGGTTCTCTGGGCGGCTGGCATGTACGGATTGCTCGCGGCGATCCCGATGGCGCTTCAACATGACGTCTGGACCCGCTACCTCGCAGACGGCCTCCACGGCGTGGCGGTGAGCCAGGCGCGTCCAGACAACGGGGCGATGGTCCATCAACTTGCGCAGCATTGGCAGGTTCCCACGCTGATGATTCTGGCCGTCCTAGCCGGCGCTGCGGTGTTCCTGGCCCTAGCTTCTGGGAACACCTTCTGGCCTGTAGTGTGGCTAATGGTGGCGGCCCTTCCGATCGCCTGGATGTACTCGCTCCTGACGCTGCTGCCGATCGGCGTCTATGTTGTGACCCGGCGCGGTACCGGGCTAGCTTCAGCCCTGGTGATCACCGCCGCTGGACTGGTCCTGGGCACCCCGGGGGGCGGCCTGTGGCCAGTCGGTGTCATCCCCATCGTGCTCGGGCTGATGTTCGTAGCGGTCCTCGCCGCGCGAGGAGACGCTCCCGAGTTCTCATTTGGCCGGCTGCGGGTCGCGAGACGCGCGGCTCTGCGACCGGCTGAGGCCTCCGACTGAGCCCACGCTCGCGTGGCTGGCGTGACGAAGAGGACAACGAACACCAGGGCGTCTAGATTCCAGGCAGCTCCGGTGCTATACATTCGACTTCGTTCCCGTCCGGGTCGTCCACGTAGAAGGTGCGCACGCCCCGGAGCACCGGGTGCCTGCCGTCACGTACCTCCAGGCCGGCCTCGCGGCAGCGGCGGTCCAGCTCGTCGTAGCTCGACGCGGCCACGTTGAAGGCGATGTGATGGAGCGGCCGCTCGGTCTTCCCGCCCGGGAACCCGGCCCCGGGCTCGGGATGCGGGACCAGCACGATCATCTCCGGCACGGGCCCCTCGCCCGGACCCGCCCTCAGGAAGCAGACGGGGAGCTCTGACGGCGACATCACCTCGAGTCCGAAGAGATCCCGGTAGAAGGCGAGCGATTCGCCGAGGTTCCGCGACCAGAGAACGATCTCGGCCAGGTGCAGGACCGGTTTCCAGCCGGCTTCCTGCGAGGCCGCGCTCACGCCGCCGCAGCCCGCATCATCGCCGCCAGGTTCGCCTCGCGAGCCCGCGGCGGCACCGAACAGCCGGGCGCCAGCAAAAGATGATCCCCACCCGTCTCCGCGATGGCCTGCCGGACCTGCTCCTCGATCACCTCGGGGGGACCGCCGACGAGCGCGCCGCGCTGCTCGAGGCCGCCCATAACGGCCTTGCCGGTGAGGCGCCGCGCCTCCGCCAGGGAGGGGTTGCCGGCGTTGTGGACCGAGTAGCTCACCGCCTGCACAGGCAGCCGCCGGGCCACGTCCATGTTCACGTGCGATCCGCAGAGATGGACAACGTTGAACCAGGCCGCCGCAGGGAATGACTCGGTGATGCGCAAGTCGATCGGAAACACGAGGCTGTCGTAGACGTCGACCGGCATCGCGTCCGGCGTGGCGAAGCCGGAGATGGCGTAGAAGATCCCGGCGGCCCCTGCCTCCACCGACTTACGGGCGAAATCGATAAGCGCGTCCTGGACCTTCTCCAGGGCGGGCAGTACGACCTCAGGATGCTGCCTCAGCTCCCGGATCAGCCGGCGCTTCTCGCGCCCGACCAGGTAGTCGGCCACGCTGAGGGGCGAGAAGACGGTCTGTATCACCGGCACGTCTTCGCCGAGCTCGCGCACCACCAACCCGAGGGCCCGCGCCTGCTCGTCCAGGACTCCCTGGTCGACCAGCCCAAGCCGGCTCCAGGCCTCCAGGTCGGGGACCGCCGCGTGCTCGAGGATGGGGCCCTTGAGGCGGTGGCCGGCGGGTCTGTATCGGTTGCCGAAGGCCTCGGCGAAGAAGGTCGCGCGCGGCTGGAACTTGACGAAGTCCCAACCCAGGCGGCGGGCACGGTCGACGGTGACCTCGGCCAGCTGCTCGGCGTTCCACTCTTCCCGGTAGGTGTGGCCCCAGGCGCCAGCCGGCGGGCGGTCCGTCTTGCCACCTTCGAGCGCGGCCCTCACCCGGGCGCGGGAATCCACCACCCGAGTCTAGCGTCCCAGCCGGACGGGTCTTTGGGGCTAGGAGCCGATCCAGCCGACCAGCTGGTTCAGTCGCGCACGGTCGAAGCCGCGCACGATCCGCCGCTGGTCGAGCACCAGGAGAGGCGTCACCTGGCCATCCAGGTCTTCCCACTCCCGTCGGGCTCCGGCGTCGCCATCGACCGACCGCATGCTGCAGTCGATGCTCAGTCCGCTGAGGTACTCACGCATGACCTGGGATTCGGGGTCGTCGGTCCGGCAGTAGATCACAGCGTCCATTCGCGTCATCTTAGGCTGAGCAAATGGATCTGCGGGCACCTATAGGAACATTCTATGAGACGATAGCTCCGGCCGGCAGTTGGAGGCGGCGGTATGATCGGCTCGATGGACGTCGCCGCAGAGGCGGCGCGGCTTCGGGCCGCGGCGGAAAGCCGGCCGCTCAAGCTGCCGGTGAACCGGCGGGTGGACGAGCGCCACCACCTGGTGACCGATGACGGCCTCGGCGTCTGGTTCACCATCCAGATATCTCCGCACGCGCTCATACAGGAAGCCCTGTTCGAGCGGGGTGACCGGCCGCCCAGCGACGCCGAGACCGAGCCCTGGCTGGCCGAGCTGATGCCCGGCCGCAGCCCCGTCGAGGCTGCCGGGCTGCCGGGCGCGATGGCTCGCCGCTTCGAGGTCTTCGAACGGCACCCCGATGCTCCCGTCCCGCCTTCGGCGCAGGACGGGGATGCCAGACCGAGGCCAAGCTGAGCATGGCCCTCCCGGCCGGCGCGCTCTCCGACCTGATCCGCATCGTGGGCGAGCGCAACGTGATCCACGGGGCGCACGACCTCAAGATCTTCGAGCGCGACGGATCCATCACCGGGGCGCTCCCCGACGCAGTCGTGCTCCCCGCGGACCGCAACCAGGTCGTGGCCGTGGTCAAGGCAGCAGCGCGGCATGGTCTGCCGGTCGTGCCGAGGGGCGCCGGCACCGGGCTGTCCGGCGGCGCCGTAACCCTCAAGGGTGGGATCGCACTCCAGCTCAGCAGGATGCGCCGCGTTCTCGAGATCGACCCCGAGAGCAGGACGGCGCTCGTCGAGCCAGGCGTGGTCAACCAGGACCTGCAGTTGGCGGCCAGCGCGCGGGGGCTCTTCTACGCTCCGGATCCTTCCTCACAGAAGGCCTGCACGATCGGCGGCAACGCGGCCGAGAACTCGGGAGGCCCGCACTGCCTCTACTACGGGGTGACCACCAACCACGTCAT
>JALYYF010000392.1 GCA_030946725.1 Candidatus Dormiibacterota bacterium | reverse complement strand
ATGTTCGACCGCCTCGCCGGTCGCTACGACCTGCTCAACACGGTGCTCTCGGCGGGCGGTGACGGCCGCTGGCGCCGGCGCGCGGCGGCGGCGGCCCGCCTCGCGATCGGCGGCCGCGCTCTGGACGTGGCATGCGGCTCGGGCAAGCTGACGACCGAGCTCCGGCGGCAGGCCGGCGGCGGAATGGTGGTCGGACTGGACTTCAGTGACGAGATGCTGCGGATCGCCGGCCGGAGATCACCGGGAGCGCCCTTTGTGCGAGGCGACGCCCTGCGCCTTCCCTTCGCGGACGCCAGCTTCGAAGCGGTTACGATCGCCTTCGGGCTGCGGAACCTGGCCGATCCGGAGCTGGGCATGCGCGAGATGCTGCGGGTGCTCCGGCCCGACGGTTCCGCCGTGGTCCTCGAGTTCGTCCGACCGAGCACTGGGCCGACGGGACGCCTCTACCGCACGTACCTGGTCCATGTTCTGCCGCGAGTAGGCGGCCTGCTCAGCGGCCAGCCGGCCGCGTACCGCTACCTGAGCTCGACCGTCGACTCCTACCGCACGCCGGACGAGCTGGTCGCGATGGGCCGCCGGGCGGGATGGCAGGATGTGCGGATCGAGCTGCTCAACCTCGGGACGGTGGGGCTGCTGTCGGGCCGGGCGCCTGGTGGAACGAACCCCGGCTGAGCCGGTAGAGCACGTGCCGGCGGAGCCTGTGCCCGTCCGGAAAGAAGGGATGGTCGAAGTCGTCTTCTGGCTCCCGCGTCATCCCTATCCGCTCCATCACCCGCCTGGAGCGCGCGTTCTGCGGAACCGTGAAGGACACGATCTCGTCGAGGTGCTCCTCCTCGAAGCCGAAGGTCAGCGCGGCGCGCGCCGCCTCGGTGGCGTAGCCGTGCCCCCACTGCTGCCGCGCCAGCCGCCAGCCAACCTCGACCGCCGGCGTGAAGTGGGCCTGAAAGCGCAGCACCGACAGGCCCACGAAGCCGGCAAAGGACCCCGTCGAGACGACTTCCACCGCCCACAGACCGAAACCGCGCTCGGCGAAATGCGTCTCGATTCTGTCGACGAATGAGTCGGACTCCTCACGCGACATGGGTGCGGGGAAGTGCTCCATCACCTCCGGATCGGCGTTGAGAGACGCGAAGGAGTCACGATCGCTGTCGCGCCACCAGCGCAGGAGCAACCGGTCGGTTCGCAGCTGCGGGCCCGGGTCCGTCACTCAGTGGCTGCGGTCGACCGCGGACATGGCCAGATCCACCAGGACCGGCCGGATGCCGTTCAGCTCGACTCTCTCGAGCTCCCTGATGGCGTTGGCCGCCAGCTTTCGAGCGTCCTGGCCGACCCGCTCCAGGGCCCCGCTGGCTGTCACGAGCTGCTGGATGCGCTCTATGTCAGCCTCGCTGGGCGACCCTGAGAGCAGCTCTCGCACCCGCGGTCCGACGGCCTCGTCCTCTGTGGCGTAGATCAGCGGCAGCGAGACCACGCGCTCCCGGATGTCCTGTCCCCGAGGCTTGCCGGAGGTGTCGCTGTAGTCGAGGAGGTCGTCGGCCATCTGAAATGCGATTCCGAGCAGGTCGCCAAAGCTGGCAAGGCGGTCGGTCACCTCGGGCGGCGCCTCGGAGAGCTGCGCGCCCGCCCGGCAGGCGGCCGAGAAGAGCGCGGCGGTCTTGCCTCGCACCACCTCGAGGTAGACGTTGTAGTCGCCTGGGTAGACGCCGCGCAGCCGCACGTCGTCCATCTGTGAGAGGCAGATCGTCTCCATCGCCGCCGCCACGGTCGCGGTGACGTCACGGTTGCCGAGCTCGGCGATCACTCTCGTCGACTTGGCGAAGTAGTAGTCCCCGACTGCGACCGCCTGGCTGGCGCCCTCCGCGGCCGCCACCGTTGGGCGGCCTCGCCGGATCGGAGCCCTGTCCACGTAGTCGTCGTGGACCAGGGTGGCGTCGTGGATCAGCTCGATCGCGGCGGCCAATGCCGCCGCCCGGAGCGGATCCTGGCTCGGACCCAGTCGGGCCGCCAGCATCACAAGGAGCGGCCGCAGGCGCTTGCCGCCCGCCTCGACCAGCCGGCGCATGGGGACCTGGACCGGGTCGGGGTCGACGCGCAGCTGGCGTGCCAGCTCGAGCTCGACAAGCTCCCTGTCCCTTTCCGTGACGCCGCCCTTCCCGTCCTTGGAGCCAGCTTTCCCATTCGGCTCCGCGGCCTTGGCACTTGGCCTTCGCTTGCGAGAAGGGTGTGGGAGAGGCTCGGTGAACTCTCCCTCCAGCTGAATGGCGAT
This sequence comes from Candidatus Dormiibacterota bacterium, assembly GCA_030946725.1. Lineage (GTDB taxonomy): Bacteria > Chloroflexota > Dormibacteria > Dormibacterales > Dormibacteraceae > Nephthysia. Next base: position 4,054 of record JALYYF010000392.1, on the reverse strand, counting down.
CTGGCGCTCTCGAGGTCCGTCCAGCTCTACGGCGAACACCGTCTGCCAGCGCCCCAGGACCAGGCGACCTTGTTCGACCAGCAGCGTGACGGCGGGCTGCAGGAGCAGCAGCCGGCAGTGTGCGTGCCCGTTGACGGGCTCGTCTTCGAGGATGTCCTGGCGGCGGGTGAAGTCGTCGTGGTGGTAGGCGACGTCGCGCGGCGCCAGTCTCTCCAGCGTTCCCTGCAGGTCCTGCAGGAGGAGGGGTTCGTTCTCGTTCACGGCCAGTCCGAGCGTGGTGTGAAGTGACTGCAGATACACGCGGCCCGCGACCAGGCCGGCAGACTTGACCTCGTCCTGAAGCCGCGAGCTCAGGTCTATGAAATCGGTCGGCCGCGTGGTGGCGATCTCCAGCCTGCGTCCCGCGATCACGGCTCGCCTCCGATGGTTGCCACCAGCTGCTGGCGCAGAGGGGGTGCTTCCGGGCCGCCTGAGGCGGCCGCCGACACGCGCTCCACGGCCCGGGCGAACCCGACCTGCAGCCTCTGGTCGCCGCTCTCCGCCAGGAGCCTGGAGGCTCGTGCCAGGCAGAGGTCCCCGAGCAGGAGGTGAACCGGGTCGGGAGCCGGTCCGCCCAGACGCTGCAGCTCGACAGCGCTCTCGACCAGCGTCGCGGCCAGCGCCACCTTGGGGGCCGCGTTCGTCCGGTAGAACCCGTAGGTCTCCTCCATGCCGGAATCCCAGATCGATTCCAGGCCTCCGATGTCCGCGTCCACGACTTCGATCTGCTCCTTCACCTGAGGTCGGCCGGTTCGATCAGGCTGCCGGCCAGCTGCCGGAATGCCGATAGCGCCCTGAGGCAGGACTCGTCGTCCCTGGTGACCACGTAGTAGAGGCCGAAGCCGAGGACCGTGTTTAGCACCAATGGCACCAGGACTTCGCGGTCGACCAGCAGGCGCAGCCGGCCATCCGCCTCGATGCGGTCTATCTGCTCCTGGATCACCTCGCGATAGCGTGTGAACAGCTCGGGCAGGTAGGCCTGCAGACGCTCCGCCCGCGGCGCCTGGACCAGCAGGTCGAAGGCCGCCAGCTGCATGTCGCCGAGCTGTCTCAGCGTCGCCCAGATCGACTCAACACCCACCTCGAGCACCTGCACGGGGTCCGTGAGGCGGTTGAGCGCGCTGCGCAGCTCCTCGACAGAGCGTGCCGTCAGGTAGCGCCAGGCCTCGACCAGCAGCTCCGACTTTGTCGGAAAGTAGTACTGGAGATTGCCAATCGCCACGCCCGCGCGGGACGCGATGGCGCGCACGCTGGTTCCTGCGTAACCGCTTTCCAGCAGAGATTCGGCGGCCGCCCGCACGATCTGATCGCGGGCGCCCTCAGCCCCCTCGGTGGCCGTCCGCAACTGACCGGTCATACGTATGTACTAGTGTAGCGAGACCCCGGAGGGCCGCGCATCTCCCGCTTGCCAGGCGGCTTGGCTCAGAATGAAAGGCCTCGTGCTGACGCTCGAGGAGGCGTTCCCGACCCGGGTGGCCGGCGTGATCCGCACAGATGATCCCGAGGCGGCTTTCAAGGCTTGCCTGGCGGCGGTAGACGGCGGCATAGCGACTCTGGAGGTGCCATTGACGGTGCCCTCCTGCTTCGACGTCGTCAGGGGCCTGATCGCCAGTACCTTGAGCTCCGTCCCGGTCGGAGTGGGAACCGTCTATGACGCGAACCTGGTTCCCCGCGCCAAGAAGGCCGGAGCGGCCTTCGTGGTGACGCCCGCCCTGCTGCCCGAGGTGGCGGCGGCCTGCGCGCGGGAGGACATCCTGTGCATCCTCGGCGCGCTCACACCCACAGAGATCCACCGGGCACGCCTGGCCGGTGCCAACGCCGTGAAGATCTTTCCGATCGAGTCGATGGGCGGTCCGGACTACATCCGGTTTCTGAGAGGACCCATGCCCGATGTTCCGCTTTGGGTCTCGGGCGGCGTGGAGATCGACCAGATCAGGCACTACCTGGCCCTGGGGGTCTGCGCGGTGGGACTGACCAGCGGTCTCTTTCCCGCCGACGCCCTTCGCCGTGGTGACATGGCGACGATCACGGAGCTTGCCCGGCGCGTTTCCGCGGCCACGGCCGCCACCACCGGCTGGGTCCGGGGCTGATCGAACGCGGCGGCGCGCCCCCGGATGGGAAGCGTGTGGCCGCCAGCCGGGTTCCACCCTTCGAGATGAACCCATCCGAAGTCCTGGAAAACAAGGTGCTGGTAGGTGTCGAGCGGCCCGCGGGCCTGTCGGCGTTGAGAATCGAGAAGGCCGACCGTCGGGTGCGAGCCTTCTTCGCAGGGGAGGTCGTGGCTGACAGCAAGAGACCGCTGCTCGTCTTCGAGCCGCGACGGCTGCCGGTCTACTACTTCCCCGTTGAGGACGTCCGCATGGACCTGCTCAAGCCGACCCGGCACACGGTCGACAGCGACGGCGACAGTAAGACGGTGCGCTGGGACCTGGAGGCGCGAGGCAGGACGGCCGAGAACGCGGCCTGGGGATATCGAGACCCCGACGGCGAGCGGGCGGCCCTGCGTGACCACGTCGCCTTTTACTGGAGCAGGCTGGACGCCTGGTTCGAGGAGGACGACGAGGTCTTCGTCCATCCCCGGGATCCCTATCACCGCGTCGACGTGCTCAACAGCTCGCGCAACGTGAAGATCGTGGTCGAGGGAGAGGTTGTCGCGGAGACCCACAAGCCCCGGCTGCTCTTCGAGACGGGCCTGCCGACGCGCTACTACATCCCCAAGATCGATGTCCGGCTGGACCTGCTCGAACCCACCGACACGGTGACGGCCTGCCCCTACAAGGGCCAGGCGCGCTACTGGTCCGTCCGGGTCGGCGACCACGTGGCCAAGGACCTGGTCTGGAGCTACCCGACCACCATCGCGGAGTGCCCCAAGATCGAGGACATGCTCAGCTTCTACAACGAGAAGGTGGACCTCTACGTCGACGGCGAACTCCAAGCGCGGCCCATCACACCCTGGTCATAAAGCAATCGCGGGGAGAACCCAGGTTCCCCCCACGGACCCGCCCTCCTCTTTCGCGGGAGTGGCGCGCGGTTTCGCTTACACAACTCATACGGCCGGAGTGAATCCGGCCTTTCATGTGACGCCTGGGTCCGACCTGCTTTTTATCTCCCTCCCCCTTGCGGGGAGGGTAGGGAGGGGGTATCTAGCGCGCGGCGGAGTCGAGAGTGAGCTTCTGCAGCGCCTGCTCGGCGAGTACGCGGACCATTCGTTTGCGCCAGAAGTGGGTTAGGTCTGTGTTGTCGAGTGGCTTCGCCGGCCGGGCTGCGAGCTCTGCGGCGTGCTCGATCACCTCGGCCGTCAGTTGCTGGCCGGCCAGGAAGTCGTTTGCGGCCGTCGCCTCGACGGGGCGCGAGCCGACGCCTGACATGGCCAGCCGCGCCCACTCGACCGTCCGGCCGTCCGTCCTCGCCGCCACCGCCACGCCCGCGACGGGGAAGTCGATGGAGCCCCGCCGCCGCAGCTTGACGTAGGCGCTGCGCAGGCCAACCGCCGGCGGCAGGAGCAGCGCGGTGAGGACTTCGTAGGGCTGCTTCGCCAGGTAGTCGATGCCGTCGTCGCGGTAGAGCGCCGCCGCCGGGGTCTCCCTCTGGCCGTCGGGGCCGACCAGCACCACCGCAGCTCCCAGCGCGACGGCCATGGGAGCGGTGTCCGACGATGAGACGGCCCAGCAGCGTGGGCTGCCGGGCGCCACCAGGCATATGTCCCCGTCCTTCTTCATGCAGAAGCCGACGGACTCGCGCCACTCGTAGGTCATGTCGTAGTAGTTGCAGCGCGTGTCGACGCAGAGGTTGCCGCCGATTGTCCCGACGTTCCGGAGCGGGGGAGAGGAGACCAGTTCGGCGGCCTCGACGTAGCCGGGGTGGGCCTCGGCCAGCCCCGTGTGCTCCGCGGCATCCGCCAGCGTCGTCAGGGCTCCCAGCCGGAAGCCGCCGCGCGCGTCGCCGCTGATGCCACGAAGCTCCTGCAGCTGTGCGAGGCCTATCAGCGTGTCCGGGTCGAACTGCCGCCGCTTCA
>JALYYF010000153.1 GCA_030946725.1 Candidatus Dormiibacterota bacterium | reverse complement strand
CGCGGACGTACGGTCGCGGTGGCGACCTCGGAGGTTGTCGACGGCGAGGGCAGGAAGGTCGCCCTGGCGACCGGATCGGGACTCATCCTGCCCGGCCGCCCGGCGGCTCTGGCGGAGCCGGCGGCGCTCTCCGACTGACGGGACCAGCCCTAGCGGGGCGGCCCGCTACGGTGGGACGGCGCCTGGTGGGGCAGGTAGGACCGGTCCCCGATCCAGGGCGCGGGCACGATGGCTAACCAGCGGGCCATGTGGCTCAGCGCCGGCGCGTACCGCCGGCGCTGGTTGCTGAACTCCTCCCAGGCCGGCTCCTGGTCGCGACAGCTGTAGCCCGCCTCGCGCAGCCGCGACCATGCCTCCACGAACTCCTGCCGCTCGACGCCGGCATCCTCGCCCGGCTGGATGCGGAAATACCACACGGCGTCCTCGACCAGGTGGTTCCCGATCTTCGACATCAGCCGCGCCGCGCCGATGGAATCGTGCTCCGTCACGCTCAGGACCAGGGTGGCCGCGTCCATCACCGCGCCGAAGGAGTTGATCCAGGCTTCGTTGTCGTGACTGGAACGGAAGTAGAAGAGGATCGGATAGGCCAGGTGGCTCTCGAGCACGGATGCGGCCCAATTCCGCCACTCATCGAACGTCGTCTCCAGGCGCCGCGGCATGCGGTCGAGCGCCGCCGTCTCCAGGATCTGCACGCCGGACGGCGGCGCCCCGGCCAGCGCGTCCAGCGTGACCACGAGCTCCTCCCGCGACTGGAAGGACTGGTAGAGCGAGAAGAGGAGGCTGATTACCAGTGCGATCAGGACCACTCCGGTCGCGCTCTCGGCGATCGTCGCCAGCCGGGCGGCGCCGCCTTCCGGCAGGATGTCGCCGTAGCTCAGCGGTAGCAGTGTCCCCGCTGAGTAGTAGAGAGACGTCCAGAAGCCGGCCGGGTGCGGCTGGATCTGGTCGCGAAGCCCGTCGAATATCAGCGCGTAACCGGCCATCAGCGAGAGACTCCAGAAGCCCAGGAGTGTCAGTAGCGCGGCCGGTCCGAAGGTGCCCAGGAAGTGCTCGCGCTTGGCGGCGCTCCTCCGGAAGCCACCCACCCATCGCCAGACCTTCCAGAAGTGCCTGGTGAGCAGCTGGCTGAGCAGCGGGAGACGGTAGACGGACGGCCGGGGCAGCACCACGGCCTGGAAGAGGTCGTGCATCACTACCAGCAGGATCACGAGGCCGGCCAGGATCTCCACGTACAGCGCAGCGCGCATCGGCGTCCCCGCTACGTTACAGGGTGAACCGCGCTCGAAGCGCAAGCTGTTTTCGTCACTGGTATGCTGAGGCAATGCCGCGACCAAGCCCTGTCCGGGACGCCCTCCGCGTCTGCTTGACTGAGCAGCCACGCCACGGGTGGTCCCTGGACGAGCTGCTCGGAGAGCTGCACGCCGCCAGGGTCAGCGCCGACTTCTCGACCGTGTTCCGCGCCCTCAACTGGCTGGAGGCCGAGGGCGAGGTCCGGCGGGTCGATCTCGGCGACGGCAAGGCGCGCTACGAGGCCAACAGCGCCCACCACGAGCACATTCGGTGCAACAACTGCGGGACAGTCAGCGAGGTGCCGGGCTGCCTCGTCCAGGGTTCCACACAGCTGGTGGAGGCGACCACCGGCTTTTCGATCACCGACCACCGCCTCGTCTTCTCTGGCCTGTGCCCGGCTTGTAAATAACGTGCGGGGGAAACAGGTTTCTCCCCCAGCCCCCTTCCGCAGAGTGGTGACTGGGAGTCGCTTGGAAGGGACAACTCAGACGGCCGGAGTGAATCCGGCCTCCCCAGTTACGTCTCCATTTAGTCAGTCTCCCTCCCCCTTGCGGGGAGGGTTGGGAGGGGGTCCCTCGGGTCAGACCTCGGGCTGGCGGTGGGCCGGGTTCGCGGCGGGCAGGGGCCGTGCCGCCCCGCGGCGGGAGGCGGCGGTCAGCCGGGGGCCGAGGACCCTGGCCAGCAGGTAGCTGCCGAAGCTCAGGGCGGAGACGTAGAAACTGGCCGGGTAGGGCGTCACCAGCGAGATAAGGATGCCACCCATCGTGCAGAACGCCGCGATCGTGACGCTCAGCAGGCTCGCGACCACCGGACGCGCTGTCAGCTTCTGGGCCGCGGCCGCAGGCGTGATCAGGAGCGTCAGCACCAGCAGCACGCCGACCACCTGGATCGCCTCCGCAACCGCGACCGCGAGGATAACCAGGAACGCGATGGAGAGTGCCCGGACCGGCACTCCCCGTGCCTCGGCAACCTCTGGGTCCACGCTGGCGAACATGAGTGGGCGGCTGATCACTGCCAGCGCCGCCAGGGTCGCAACGCCCAGGCCCAGCAGCAGGAACACCTCCGAGCGGCTGACGCCGGTGATGGTGCCGAAGAGGATCGCGAACGCCTCGGTGGCGTAGCGCGTGTAGAGCGTCAGAAAGAGGACGCCGAGCCCCAGCCCGAAGGCGAGGATGGAGCCGATGGCCACGTCTCGATCGCGAAGCCGCACGCCCAGCGTGCCGATCCCGATCGCGGCCAGCAGCGCCCCCGCCATCAGCCCCAGCACAGGGTCGATTCCCACCAGCACGGCCCCGGCGGCTCCCGTGAACCCGACCTCGGCGATGCCGTGGACCGCGAAGGAGAGGTTGCGGGCGACCACGAAGGGGCCGACGAGCCCAGCGACCACCGCGATGACGGCGCCGGCGATCAGGGCGTTCTGAGCGAACTCGTAGTGGAGCAGACTCACAGGACCGGCCCGGGGTGAAGCGGCTGTGCCGGCTCCAGCGGAAGCTCGTGATGCCCACCCGTGGGATCCCCGGTGTCCGCCAGCACAACAACGCGACCGCGCACGCGCAGCACGTCGACGGGCGAGGCGTACAGGTCGCTCATGGTTTCGCTGGTCAGGATCTCGGTCGGGGTGCCCGCGGCCCAGCGGCCCGCGACGACGGCCAGGACGCGATTGGTCAGCGAGAGCACCGGATTGACGTCGTGTGTGACGAACACGACGGTACCTCCCGAGCTTCGCTGCCACGACCCGATCAACTCGGAGATCTCGCGCTGGTGGTGCAGGTCCAGGCTGAGCAGCGGCTCGTCGCAGAGCAGCAGCCGCGGCTCGCCGACCAGAGCCTGAGCGATCCGCAGCCGCTGCTGCTCGCCACCGGAGAGCCGTCCGATGGGCGCCTCAGCGAACTGAGCAGCTCCGACGGCGTCCAGCATCTCTTCGACGCGACGTCCTGCTCCCGGGAAACCGCCGAACCGCCAGCGGTCCCCGTCGAGCCCCATGCGCACCAGGTCACGTCCCCGCACCGGGAGGTCGGGATCGATGGCCTTCTGCTGAGGGACGTAGCCGATCCGGCGGTTTCCACGCCGGGGCGGACGGCCGAGCACCTCGACGAGGCCGCCGGCCGGGAGCAGCCCGAGGAGCACCTTGAGAAGAGAGGTCTTGCCGGCCCCGTTGGGCCCGATCACCGTGAGGAACTCGCCCGGCGAAACCCGCAGGGAGAGATCGCGCCAGATCGTCCGGTCTCCGAGCTGGAGCGTCGACCCTTCTATCCGGATGGCCTCGGAAATCTGGCCCATCTACTTCGCCAGCGCGCCCTCGAGTTCCTCGAGCGTCGACAGCTGCCAGTCCTGGAAGCTCTTGCCCGGAGGAGCCGTCTCTGAGACGCCGACGATCGGGACGCCGCTTCGAGTGGCCAGGTCCTT
>JALYYF010000121.1 GCA_030946725.1 Candidatus Dormiibacterota bacterium | reverse complement strand
TGGAAGGGCCCGGCGCCCAGGCCTCCCCCGGAGGGGCAGCGGTCGGCGATCGGCACCGGGATTCCGAACCGGAAGTAGAGCTTGGCCGCCTCCGTGACGAGCTGGTCGTAGGCGCAGGAGATGAAGTCGGCGAACTGAATCTCGGCCACGGGGCGCAGTCCCTGACTGCCATTCCGATGCAGGCACCGACCGCGCGGCTTCCGCAATGGGGGTGTCGATCACGCGCTCGCTGCCATAGGTCTCGAGCAGGCCGGCCGTGACCCGGAAGGCGCCTCCGAGCACCCCGATGTCCTCTCCGAGCAGCACCACGCCGGGATCCGCCTCGAGCTCATCCCTCAGGGCCGCCGCGATGGCATCGAGATACGTTGCGTCAGCCGTCACTGTCATGGATCCCTGCCGAGAGTAGACCGGTCGGGAAGTCCGCTCAGATGGGGATCGACCGGTCCTTGAGCTCGACCGGGTGCCGACGACTCATCTCGACCACCTCGCAGACGGCGGCAACCTGGACTTCGAAGATCTGCTCGCCCTTTTCGTAGCTGGCCTTGGTCGGGTCTCCCACCACGCCCTGGTTTGGAGCCGAATGCTCGCGGAACTCGTCCGTCGTCCAGGGCCGGTAGATGAAGTCGATCTCCTGCTGCGCCGGGTCGGGGGTGTTGAACCCGCTCTGGAAGAACCTTGAAACGGCGTGCGGCTCGGCGGCGCGCGCCTCGCTCATGTCGACCAGATGCCCGTAGCTGTACAGCATCTGCGAGGTCTCGTCCTCGCACGCATGGCCGACCGCGCCCAGTTCGCCGGACGTGATGCGAGCCATCTCGCGGCGAACGCTGAGGGCCAGGTCGTAGAGGGCCACGTAGGCGCCGGTCCGGTTGCGCAGCCGGGCGACCGCGATCTCGATAGGAGGAAGGTTTGCCACCCGGTGCCCATTCAGGATCAGGATGCGCTTGAAGCCGTGGTGCACCAGGCTCTGGCCGACGTCCTCGATCAACGCGGTCAGGGTCTCCGGCCGGAGCGTGATGGTGCCCGGGTAGGCCATGTGGTGCGGCGTCCAGCCGTACCAGACCGGCGGCGCAACCAGGACGCCGGCACGCTTGCCGGCACCGACGGCCACGGCTATCGCCTCGGCCGCGTCCGTCATCACCGGCAGATGCGGCCCGTGCTGCTCCGTGGACCCCACCGGCAGCAGGACCACGTCGTCCCGCTCCAGGTAAGCCTTGATCTCGGGCCACCGGCGCTCGTACAGCCACGGTCCGCGCTCTTCCACCTCTGACCCTCCCGTCAGGATGCCACCGGCTTCAGTGCCCAATTGTAGTGCGGAGTGGCAGGTAAAGAGCCCGACTGTAAGTCAGCCAGCCGGCTCACGGTACGCATGTTATCTTGAGGCCGTGGCCCGGGCACTCGCCGGTCGGTCGGGGTTGGCGGACGACCCGGTCGCCCTCGAGATCCTGTGGACCCGGCTCGTCGCGATCGCCGACGAAGCGGCTGCCACGCTGGTCCGCACGTCCTTCTCGCCCATCGTCCGCGAATCGAACGACTTCTCCTGCGTGGTCTTCGACGCGGCCGGAAACGCCATCGCCGAGAACACGATAGGCATCCCTTCCTTCAACATGACCCTCTCTCGCTCCCTGCAGCACGTCCTCCGCTGGCGGCCGGCCGGGGAGTGGAGGGCTGGGGACGTCGCCATCACCAACGACCCCTGGATGGCCTCGGGTCACCTGCCAGACACGACGGTGCTGATGCCGGTCTTCCAGGAGGACCGGCTGCTGGCCTGGACCGGGAGCACCGCGCACATGGCGGACATCGGCGGTTCCATCTGGTCCGCCGACACGCACCAGGTGTTCGAGGAGGGGCTCCGCATTCCTCCCAAGCTGCTCTTCGCCCAGGGCCGCCCGAACGATGACCTGCTCGACCTGATCCGGGCCAACGTGCGGCTGCCCGACCAGGTCGTCGGAGACGTCATGGCGCAGGTCGCGGCAGGCCGGATCTCCTCCCAGCGCATGCTGGAGCTGACTGCTGAAATCGGCTTCGACGATCTGGAAGAGATCTCGCGCGAGGTGTGCGGCCGGTCCGAGGCCTCGATGCGGCGGGGCATCCAGGCCATTCCAGACGGCACTTATCGCGCGGATCTGGACCTGGACGGCAGCGAGGACGAGGGCATCCACCTGGAGGTCGCCATCCGCGTCCAGGGTGACGAGATGGAGGTCGACTACACCGGCAGCTCGGACGAGGTGAGCACCAGCGTCAACACGGTCCTCAACTACACTGAGGCTTACACCTGCTACCCGCTCAAATGCGCCCTCGACCCGGACACGCCGCGGAACGAGGGTTCCTACCGGCCGATCAGGGTGATCGCCCCGGAGGGCAGCATCCTCAACCCGCGCTACCCGGCAGCGGTCAACGCGCGCCACGTGGTCGGACACTGCCTCTCGGCGGTCTGCTATCAGGCCCTCGGCTCGGTGATCCCCGAGCGCGTGATGTCAGAGTCCGGCAGCACGCCCGCGCTGCTCATCGTCCTTTCGGGCGCCTGGCCGGACCGCCGCCGCTTCACCTCCATCCTCTTCGTCAATGGCGGCATGGGAGCCAGGCACGACGCGGACGGCCTGCCGACCACCAGCTTCCCGTCCCAGATCGCCTGCGGCTCCATGGAGAGCATCGAGGCCACCGCGCCGGTCCGCGTCTGGAGCAAGGACCTGGCGACCGACTCGGGAGGGCCGGGCAGGTTTCGCGGCGGCCTCGGCCAGGACCTGGAGCTGGAGCTGATCTCGGACTCGCCGGCCACGCTCTCGCTGCTCAGCGAGCGAGTGAAGCACCCGGCCAGGGGCATCTTCGGCGGCCGCCCGGGGAGGCCGGCGCGGATCACGCTGAACGGGCGTGAAGGTGTGCCGGTCAAGGGTCGGAGCCGGATGCGCCCCGGCGACCGGCTGCGCGTGGAGTACCCGGGAGGAGGCGGCTTCGGCGACCCCGCTGAGCGATCACGTGAGCTGTTGGGGGCAGACCTCGAAGCCGGCGTTGTGTCCGAAGAGGCGGCGCGGGAGGCATACGGATGGGAATGACGCTGGCAGCGGTGGACGTGGGGGGCACCTTCACCGACATCGCCGTGTGGGACGAGATGTCCGGGAGCGTGCAGGTCCACAAGCTGCTGACCACACCTGACGATCCGACCCGGGCTGTCATCGAAGGCCTTCGTGGTATCGGAGGCAGGCCGGACAGCCTCGTTCACGGCACCACGCTGGTGACCAACGCGATCATCGAGCGCCGGGGTGCCCGAACCGGCCTGATAACGACCGAGGGCTATCGGGACACGCTGGAGATCTCGACCGAGCTTCGCTACGACACCTTCGACCTGGGGCTGCGCCGGCCCGAGCCCCTCGTCCCCAGGCCCCTGAGGCAGGCGGTGGCCGAACGGGTGGGGGCCGACGGAACCGTCCTGAGAGAGCTGGACGAAGGAGCGGTGCGAGCCGCGGCACGCCACCTTGGCGCTTTGGGCGTGGAATCCGTGGCCGTGGCCTTCTTCAACTCCTATCGCAACCAGTCCAATGAACAGCGCGCGCTGGAGATCCTGCGGGAGGAACTGCCCCAGGTCTCCGTCTGCGCCTCCGCCGATATCGCTCCCGAGATCCGGGAGTACGAGCGGTTCTCGACCGCCGTTGCCAACGCCTACGTCCAGCCACTGGCCTCTCGCTACCTGCGCCGGCTGGCCGAGGCGGCCGGCGCGTCGCTTCTGGTGATGCTCTCCGACGGCGGCATCACGAGTGCCGGGGGAGCCGCCTCTCGACCCATCGCACTCGTCGAATCCGGCCCCGCGGCCGGGGCCATGGCCGGCGGGCACCTGGCGCAGGAGAACGGCTGGAAGGAGGCCCTCGCCTTCGACATGGGGGGCACCACGGCGAAGATCAGCCTCGTCCACGACGGGGTGCCCCACCGGAGCCACGAGATCGAGGTGGGACGGCTGCAGCGCTTCAAGAAGGGCAGTGGGCTTCCGCTCCGGCTGCCGGTCGTCGACTTGATCGAGATCGGCGCCGGTGGGGGCAGCATCGCCGGCGCCGAGAGCCTGGGGCTGCTCAAGGTCGGCCCCCGAAGCGCAGGGGCGGTCCCCGGGCCCGCCTGCTACGGCCTGGGTGGCCAGGATGCGACGGTAACCGACGCGGACCTGCACCTCGGCTATCTCTCGCCGGACGGCTTCCTCGGCGGCAGGCTGCGCCTCGACCGGGAGGCGGCCGACGTGGCGCTCGACCTGCTCGCCGGCTCTCTCGGCATCAGCCCGACGGTCGCCGCGGCTGGGATCGTCCAGGTGGTCAACAACAACATGGCGACGGCCGCCAGAATCCATATCGCGGAGCAAGGCCGCGATCCCCGGCGCTACCGTCTGATCGCCTTCGGAGGCGCCGGCCCGGTTCACGCGCATGGGCTGGCCCAGCTGCTCCACGTGGACACGGTGGTCTTCCCCCGCGCGGCGGGAGTCGCGTCGGCGGTGGGAATGCTGGTTGCGCCGCGCAGCGTCGAGTACACGCGGGGCCGTGTCAGCCGCCTCGACCGGCTGGACTGGGACGAGGTCGCCACCATCATCTGCGGTCTCCAAGCGCAGGCGGCCGAGCTGCTGCGGGACGCGGGAGCGGCTGCCGCCAGCGTCGGCATCGAGCTGGCCGCCGACATGCGATACGCCGGCCAGGGATACGAGGTGACCGTGCCCCTGAAGGGGGAGGTCGTCGAGCGCCGCGACACCGCCGCCCTCCACAAGGCCTTCGAGGCCGAGTACCAGCGTCGCTTCGACCGGAGCCTGGGCGAGCTGCCCGCGGAGGTGGTCTCCTGGAGGGTGCGCGCGCGCTCGCCCTCGCCCGTCGACAGGATCAGGTTCGACTTCTCGAAAGATGCAGACGGCGGACCCTCTCACCACCCTCCCGGCAAAAGGCAGGGTGGTGGTGATGCGCTGACTGGTGAGCGGCCCGTCTACTTTCCTGAGGTCGGCGAGTTCGGGCTCACTCCCGTGTACTGGCGGGCCCGGCTGCGCCCTGGGGCCGTGGTGCGTGGCCCGGCGATAGTCGAGGAGGCAGAGTCGACAGTCGTGGCAGGACCGGACACCACTCTGGAGTCGGATACGCAGGGCAACCTCGTGATGCGGCTGGGCTGAGACTGGCGGCATGAACGACAGGCCCGAGCCAAACAAGACAGCGCAGCTCGACGAGGTCGACGCCGGCATCATCCTGCTGCTGACACGGGACGCCCGGCTTTCCGCACGGAGCATCGCCCGCCAGATCGGGATGTCGCCCGGGGCTGTGTCGGAGCGCATCTCGCGACTGGAGCAGCGTGGCGTCATAACTGGATACAGGGGCCTGGTCAACCCCGCCGCGCTCGGCTATTCGGTGCACGCACTCGTAGGAGTGCAGACCGAGCAGGGGCCTCTGCTGGGCAGGATCATCGAGCAGCTCATGCGGATCCCCGAGGTGGCAAGCGTCCACATCGTGACCGGCCAGTGGGACCTCCTGGTCGAGCTGCACCTGCGTGACAACCCGCACCTGCTCGACGTGGTCACCAACAAGATCTACGGGATCCAGGGATTCCGTCACTGCGAAACGCTGATAAGCCTTCTCGTACGCGTGCCGGAGGGAGGCTGGCTGCCGCCAGAGCTGGTGGCGAAGGAGGAGGCTCGTGACGGTTCGCGAGCCGTGGCCGTCGGCGCGCAACCACAACCGGGGATGGAGGAAGAGGAGCCTTGAGAAACCTGGAGGGAGTGGAAGTGGGCGTGGTGCCGGAGCCGGCCCACTACGACTACTGGATCTACCACGACGGCCGGCCCAGCCGTTTCCGCGACGTGAAGCTGAGCCTGATGACCCATGCCTTCAGCTACGGAACGGCCTGCTTCGAGGGGATGCGGGCCTACTGGAGCGAAAGCGACAGGCAGCTCTACCTGCTGCAGGCGGTGCCCCACTTCCGGCGGCTGCTTCGGTCGGCGCGGGTTCTCCGGATGGACCTGCCCTGGAGCATCGACGACCTGATCGAGCAGACCTGCGACGTGCTTCGCCGCAACGACTTCCGCGAGGACTGCTTCATCCGGCCCACCGCGTACAAGTCTGCCGAGGACATTGGGGTTCGCCTGACCGGGGTTCCCGAGAGCCTCGCGATATATGCGCTGCCCTATGGCAGCTACATTTCGGCCGATCGTGGCCTGCGCTGCATGGTCAGCTCCTGGCGGCGGATCTCCGACAGCGCCCTGCCGGCCAGGGCCAAGATCACCGGCAGCTATGTCAACTCGGCGCTCGCCAAGAGCGAGGCGCTCGACAACGGCTACGACGAAGCCATCGTGCTCGGCTCCGACGGCCATGTCAGCGAGGGCAGCG
>JALYYF010000104.1 GCA_030946725.1 Candidatus Dormiibacterota bacterium | reverse complement strand
TCGACCGGTCGCTGATGGATGGCGGAAAAGGCGAGCACCCTGGTCAGGGCCCCCTCCAGCTCGCGGATGTTCTTCTGGACCTTGTGGGCGATGAAGGTCAGGACCGCCTCCGAGACCAGGTTGGCGTTGGCGTTCAGCTTGGAGCGGAGGATCGCCAGCCGGGTCTCGAAGTCCGGTGACTGGATGTCGGCGAGGAGCCCCTGCTCGAAGCGGGAGCGCAGCCTGTCCTCCAGCGTGGGGATCTCCTTGGGCGGCCGGTCGGAGGAGATCACGATCTGCTTGTTGATCTCGTGGAGGGCGTTGAAGGTGTGGAAAAACTCTTCCTTGGTGCGGTCCTTGCCGGCCAGGAACTGGATGTCGTCGATCAGGAGCACGTCGACGGTCCGGTAGGTGACCCGGAACTCGCTCATGCGAGCGGTCTGGATCGAGGCGATCACCTCGTTCATGAACTGCTCGGAGGTCAGGTAGAGGACTCGCTTCTTGGGAAATCGGCGGCGGACGTCGTGCCCGATGGCGTGCATGAGGTGGGTCTTGCCCAGGCCGACCCCGCCGTAGAGGAAGAGCGGGTTGTACGTCTCCCCGGGAGCGTCGGCGACCGCCTTGGCGGCGGCGTGTGCGAAGCGTGAGTTGTTGCCGACCACGAATGAGCTGAACTTGAACTTCTCGCTCAGCTCGCTCTGGCCCACCGGAGGTGGCGGCTCGGGCATGTCGTCGGCCGCCAGCAGGTCGTCCTCACCGGCCAGCGACGATCGGTGGCCGTTGCTGGAGACCACGAAGTCCACCTCGACCTCGGTGCCGGTCACCGCCTGCAGCGTCTCCTGGATGAGCCCGGCGAAGCGGTCCTCGAGCCAGTCCTTGGCCAGCTTGCTGGGAACCCCGACCCGGTAGATGCTGCCGTCGGCTGAGAGCAGCGTGGTGTTCTTCAACCAGGTCTCGTAGCTCGGTTTGGCGAGCTGGAAGCGCAGCTCGTCCTGTACGGCCGTCCAGATCTGATCCTGGTTCACGTAGTGATCAACTCCTTCGGTCCAGGTCGCTGTGGAGAATCTGGCCCTCAGCCTGTGGAAAGTGGGGAAAAGAGTCTCCTGGACATCGCCTGACGGCGTCGGTCGGCGGTGGCCGCCGCAGGCCCCCAGGCCGGTTCTTACCGGGCTGCCTGTGGAGAACCTGGGCGCAAGTACCCTGCCTGCCTGTCGACACCATGTGCGCTAGCTGGGTAGGGCTGTGGATAACTGTTGCTAGGCCGGTTCCCTGCTGCTTATCGACCCGCAACTCCAGACGGCCGACTCGGCCGACCCCGGAAGCTGCGGCGCAGGTAACCGACCCGAACCGCAAGGCGCTGGCTCTCCCTGTTGAGACGTTGTGGGAAAAAGCCGGATACAGGACTCCCGATCAGCAGACTGATCGAAAACCTGACACTGACATGTTCCCTGATCACCCAAGCAGAACGATCAGCTTCCGCCACAGGGATGTAGCGAGAAAGCGTGTAAGTCGGCGACGCGACGAAGGCAGTGGGAAGCCCTGGTTCCGCTTCGACCGGCAAGCTTAACAGAGGGTTTGGGGGGTCGCAATCCACCGCCTCGGGGCCATTTGCTGATAGGAGGAAGGGGTGCGAGGGCCCCGGCGGCTATACTCTCGAACTCGGCGCCGTTCGCCGTCCCCGCCTCGAGCCATATTCGCAGGGTGGGATAATGTGCGTACTGCGTAAGATTTACACGTCGGGAGAATCTTAAGATCAAGCGAACTTACCAACCCAAGAAGCGCTACCGCGGGCGCGTGCACGGCTTCCTCAAGAAGATGCGCTCGCCGGCAGGCCGGCGGGTGCTCCGCAATCGCCGGCAGAAGGGACGTCAGCGGCTGACGCCGTAGCGGCTGCTCGAGTCGGGCCGGCGCGGTGAAGCGGCGGTTCCGGCTGCGCCGAGAGGACGACTTCCAGAGGCTGCTCAAAGGCCGCCGGATCTATGCCGGTCAGGCCCTCGTGGCCTTCTCCCAGCCCAGCCCGCGCGGCGTTCCCCGGATCGGCGTCGCCGTCAGTCGCCAGCTGAAGGGATCGGTGCGTCGCAACCGGGCCCGGCGCCGGCTTCGAGAAGCAGCCCGCCTGCGCCTGCTGGCTCATGATTCAGTGGATGACGGCTTGGGAATACCGTACGACGTGGTGTTGATCGCCCGTCCCGCCGCCCTCACGCTGCCGGCCGCCGCCCTGGAATCGGAAGTCGCGGCTCTGCGTGCGAGGCTACCCGGGCAGGGGCGACCGGAAGGGTCCGGAGGCCGCCGGTGACCAGAGTCCTGCAGGCCGTCATCCGTGCCTACCAGGTGACGATCTCGCCGCTGTTCGCCGGCAGCTGCCGCTATTACCCATCGTGCTCTCAGTACACTTACGAGGCGGTTACGCGATATGGGTGGCTCCGTGGATCCTGGATGGGCATGAAGCGGATCGGCCGCTGCCACCCCTTCGCCCGGGGCGGGTACGACCCCGTTCCGTGATCCAGCCATAGGAGTCCTCAACCATAGATAGCCTGCGCAAGCTCTTCGACCTCTTCCTTCCCATCCATACCGTGTGGTGGGCCGTGTTCGGCCAGTCCATCAGCTGGGGCCTTGGCCACATCTACACGCTGCTCTCCGCCAACCCCCTGATCCATGCGATCGGCGCCTACGGACTGGCCATCGTGCTCCTGACCATCGCCATCAAGGTGCTCCTGGCGCCTCTCTTCCAGCTCCAGCTTGCGTTGAGCAAACGCTCGATCGAGCAGCAGCGCCGCCTCGCGCCGGAGTTGGCCGAGCTCAAGAAGAAGCACAAGAACAATCCTCAGGAGCAGCAGGCGGCGACGATGCAGCTCTACCGCGAGCGTGGGGTGAACCCGCTCAGCAATCTCAGCGGCTGCCTGCCCGCCCTGCTGCAGTTCCCGATCCTGACGGCCCTCTACTACGTGTTCTTCGGGAACGCGCAGCACAAGATCTTCGCCGATCACTTCCTCTTCATCCCGCATCTCAACGACACGCCGATGCTGCACCCGCTGATCCCCGGCTTGCCGATCCCGACTCTTGTCTACCTGATCATCCCCGTCCTGGCCGCGGCCACCACCTTCGTGCAGTCGCGAATGATGCAGCAGCCCAAGAATCCGGGCGCCAGCGAGCAGGAACAGCAGGCTCAGCAGATGACCCAGACGATGCAGGTAATGATGCCGCTGATGATCACCTACTTCGCGTTCATCACCCCGGCGGGGCTGGGGCTCTACTGGTTCGTGTCGAACTGCTTCGCTATCATCCAGCAGTATCTCGTCAACGGCTGGGGCGGGCTGCGGACGCAGAAGGCAGTGGCTTCTGTGGTTCCCTCCGCGCCGGCGAACGCGTCCCCCAAGAGGACAAGGAAGCCGAGGAAATGAAGACTGCCGAAGGCCGCGGCCGGACCCTGGACGAGGCGGTGGACGCCGCGCTCATCCAGCTGGCCGAGAGCCGCCGCAACGTAGACGTCAAGGTGCTGAGCGAGACTCCTGAGGAGACCATCGTCGAGGTCACCGTGATCGCAGCCGGGACGCCGAGCGGTACTGCGGCTTCGACGTCGGGGACCGGGGCCGTCGCGGTCGCCACCGGCGGCGGAGGGGCCGGTCCGGAAGACCGCAAGGAGGCCGCCGACCGAGCCAGGGAGATCGTGGACCAGTTGCTGACCCGGATGGGCATCCGCTGTCAGGTCAGCACCCGTGCCACCCCCGAGTCGATCGTTGTCGACGTGTCAGGGCGCGACCTCGGGGTGCTGATCGGCTGGCGGGGAGAGACGCTCCGGGCCCTCCAGACGATGACCAACCTGCTCGCGAGCCGCCGGCTGGGGCCGGACCAGCGGGTGATCGTGGACGTCGAGCGCTACCGCCAGCGGCGCGAGCACACCGTCCGGGAGATCGCTTACCGGGCGGCCCGCCAGGTCAAGGTGACGGGCGATCCGATCACGCTGGATGCCATGCAGCCCTTCGAGCGGCGGGCGATCCACCTCGCGCTGGAAGCAGATCCGGACGTCACGACCATCAGCATTGGAGAGGAGCCCGAACGGCGCGTGGTCGTGGGTCCCCGCCGGGCAGAGCAGCCGGCCTGAGCAGCGAGCCTGGGGCGGCGCTGATCAGTCGCGCCATCTCCCTAGCCAACGCCGCGGCGGACGGTGCGGGTGACGAGGAGGTCACCCCGAGCGAGATCGCTGAGGTCATCCGGGACGCCTTGGAGGCGCCAGAGCTCAGGCGGGATCCGCAGGTGATCAAGTATCTGAACGAGGCGCTCGACGCGGTCTCCGATGGGATGCCCGCGGACTACACGGCGATGATCCTGTACTCGGCGTTGGGAAGACTGCGGGAGGGCTGACGGGCGTCAGCCCCCGGATCTGCTTCTCAGAAGCGCCGCTCGCGCCGGTAGCCGGAAACCGGTTTGTAGAGGAGGCTGAACGCCTTTGTTCCACGTTTTACACGGCAGCGGAACGCTGGCTTCGAGGGTGGTCTGGGCTGCCCTCCCTATACTGGCCGTCTGATGGGACTTGCTCCAAACCAGTCCCGGCACGTGCTGAAGGGAGGCGCCAAGCTTCTGACGGCCACCCTGCCCGACAGAATGTCAACCGCGCTGGTCGTGATGCTTGGCGTCGGTTCCCGCTTCGAGGACGACCGGATCGGGGGTGCCTCGCACTTCATCGAGCATCTCTTCTTCAAGGGCACCCGGCGCCGCCCCACGGCCAAAGAGATAGCCGAGGCGATAGAAGGCGTCGGTGGGGTCATGAACGCCTCCACCGATAAGGAAGTGACCGTCTACTGGACCCGGGTGCCAGCCGACCGTGTCGACCTCGCAGCCGACGTGCTCTTCGACATCGTCTCGGACTCGCAGTTCGCCCCGGACGACGTGGAACGCGAGCGGATGGTCATCCTCGAAGAACTGAAGATGTATCTGGATCAGCCGCAGGACTACGTCCACAGCCTCTTCGAGCGGATCATGTGGCCCAACCACCCGCTGGGCCGCGACATCATCGGCACTATGGAATCGGTCTCTTCCACCAGCCGCGACGATCTCCTCACCTATCTCGAGGGCCACTACCGGCTGCCGAACCTCGTAATGGCCATGTCCGGTGCGATCGAGCCCGACCAGGCTCTCCGCCTGGTCGAGTCCCGGCTCACACTGCCCGAAGGCCCGAATGGAAGCGGTGAGTACGTCGCCGCCCCCGGGCCGCTCACCGAGCCGGTTGTGTTGCTGCACAAGAAGGACACCGAGCAGGCGCACATCTGCCTCGGCACCAGGGCGCTGTCCTACCTGGATCCCGACCGATATGCGCTGGACCTGCTGAACACCATCCTGGGCGAGGGGATGAGCTCCCGCCTCTTCCTCGAGATCCGCGAGCAGCGCGGACTCGCCTATGACGTCCACAGCTTTTCCAGCAAGCACAGCGACGGTGGCTACTTCGCGGTCTATATGGGCGTTGACCCGAAGAAGGCCGAGGAGGCCGTCAACGCTGTGATGGCGGAGCTGCGCAGGATCGCGAGCGAACTGGTGCCGGAGGAGGAACTGACCAAGGCCAAGGAGTTCACCAAAGGCCGGCTTCGGTTGGGCCTGGAAGGCACCAACTCCCTGGCCACATGGCTATGTCAGCAGGAGCTGTTGACCGGCCGGGTGAAAACCGTGGAAGAGGTGATCCAGCTCTTCGAGGCCGTCAGCCGTGAGGAGCTCCAGCGGGTCGCCCGGCGCGTGCTCTCCGAGCCCGTGCAGCTGGCCGTGATCGGTCCTTTTCCCTCCGACCGGCCGTTCCTCTCCGCGATCAAGGGCTGAACCTCCCCGCCGGGGGCCGGTGTGGGGAGGCGAACCCGCGGGCTGAAAGGGCGGTGGAGACTGGTCTGGGGTCGGTCCTTGCCTCGGCAAGCCTCAGCGTGTCGCGCTCTGCGCAGGCGCTCCGGGCCTCAGGGGCTGGCAGGCAGCAGCGCGGCTGACGAGATGTGAGGCTTGAAGGTATCGATCGGGCCGAGCTTGGTGACCGGTAGGACGCGGATCCAGGCCCTCGCCTCGATCTGATTGCGGTGCACGAACCCGAACAGGCGGGAGTCACTGGAGTGATTGCGGTTGTCTCCCATGACGAAATAGTCGTCGCTGCCTAAGAGTCGACCCTCCGGATCGGACGTCGGTGCTGCCGGCCAGTTCGCATTGATGGTCCACGGCTCACTGTTGATGTAGGGCTCCTCGAGCAGGTGGCCGTTGATGTAGCTATGGCCGTCTCTGATCACGAGCCGGTCTCCAGGCACGCCGACCACCCGTTTGATGAAGTCACGAGAGCTGTCGAAGGGGTCGCGCATGATGATCACGTCGCCGCGATCGGGAGCGTGAAAGCGGTAGTCGATCTTCGTGGCTACGAGGTAGTCTTCGTTGTTCACGGTCGGATACATCGAAAGACCGATCACGTGCACGGTCTGGATTGCGAAGTTGATCACGACGTAGAGGAGGAGCGCCAGCACGACGACCTCCGCGATTTCGGTAAGGACGAGGACTCCCCCGCGAGATGACTTCACGGCTATGACACGGTACCCGGCTCGCGGTGGCCGGCGTCGCCTCGCTCGCGGCGTACCAGTGACCGCAGGAGCATCCCAGGCCCAGGGACCGTGAAAGGGCTGTCCGTGTCAGCGATGTAAACGTGGAACATAGTCTCCTCAGGCAGCACGGCAGGCCCCTCACCTGAGAAGGAACGCGAGCAGATCATCGAGCTCGTCGGTGCTTGCGTACCGGATCGTCACCGCCCCTCTCCGCCGATTTCCTGTAACTCGGACGGCTTCGCCGAAGCGGCCCTGAAGCTGCTGTACGACGGGGGTCATCCCGCGGCCCACCGAGCGCTCCTTGGCCTTCTTGGTGACATCCGCTGGACCGAACTCGCGCACCCACCGTTCCGTCTGTCTCACGGACAGGTGCCGCGCCAGGACCACCTTGAGCCCATGCTCCTGAGCCTCGACCGAGGGCAGCCCGACCAGAGCCCGAGCGTGGCCCGCGCTGATCGCCCCGGCCGCCGTGGCAGAGACCAGAGCGGGGCAGCCGTGCAGCAGTCGGAGGGCCTGGGTCACCGCGACCCGGTTCTTGCCGAGCCGGGCGGCGGCCTCCTCGTGAGTAAGGCCGAACTCATCTATCAGACGCTGTATGCCCCTGGCCTCCTCGATCGGGTCCAGGTCCTCGCGTTGCAGGTTCTCGATCAAGCCCAGGAGGAGGCTCTGCTCCGCGTCCGTCTCGTGGCGCACGATCGCCGGGATGCGTTCGACGCCGGCCATCCTGGCCGCTCGCCAGCGCCGCTCCCCGGCGATCAATCGATAGCCGTCGGCGAGCCGAGTCACCAGTACCGGCTGCAAGAGGCCATGCGCCTTGATCGACTCGGCCAACTCGCGAAGCGGCTCCTCGGGAAACTGCTTGCGCATCTGGTCCGGCGACGGCTGGACCTGATCCACGCTGATGTACTCCGGAAGTGCGCCCTTGTCCTCCGTGTCGCCGCTCACGGAGACCGGTATGAGGGCCTCGAGCCCACGCCCCATGACTCGCCCTCGCGGTCTGCTCATCGGGACATCACCTCCTCCGCAAGCTGCCGGAACGCCTGTGACCCCCGGCAGGCCGGATCGTATACGGTGACCGGCTGTCCGTGGCTGGGCGCCTCGCTGATCCGGACGTTCCTGGGGATCAGGGTGCGATAGATCTTGTCGGGATAGTTGCGACGCACCTCTTCGAGCACTTCCCAGGCCAGAGTCGTGCGGCCGTCGAACTGCGTCATCACTATGCCCCCCAACTCTAGCTTGGGGTTCACGTTCATCCTGACCAGGCGCTGCGTGTACAGCAGGTGCGCCAGCCCCTCGAGGGCGAAGTACTCGCACTGCATGGGCACCAGCATCTCGTCGGCCGCCGCGAGCGCGTTCAGGGTCAGCAGCCCCAGCGAGGGGGGGCAGTCGATGAGGACATAGCCGAAGCCGCCGGTGAGATCAGCCAGGGCACGCCGCAGCCTTCCTTCCCGATCCTGCTGGGTCGCGAGCTCGATCTCGGCGCCGGCCAGGGCGACCTGGGAGGGCACCACGAAGAGGCCGCTCACCGACGTTGGAGTGGCGACCTCGTCTATGCCCGCCTCCCCGGAGAGAAGGTGGTACACGGTGCGGCGGGCCCGAGCCGGGTCGATCCCGAGTCCGCTGGTGCTGTTGGACTGGGGGTCGATGTCGATCACCAGGACCTGGGCCCCCAGCTCGGCAAGGGCCGCGCCGAGGTTCATGACGGTGGTCGTCTTGCCGACGCCACCTTTCTGGTTCGCGACCGCGATGATTCTAGGGGTCGAGGCGAGCCCATTGAACCCGAGCTGGGCGAATGTCACGACGTGGGTTTGCACGGCAGGACGGATTCTATTTGGCAAATCGTGAGGCGCCTACTCTGCCTGTAAAGAAGAGACCGGCGGCGAGAAGTATCAGGGCGGCTTCGCCGGCCACCGCAAGCGGCAGCCATCTCTGCGCCACCCCGAAACCCACCAGGGCGTTGTAGGTCACGTGGGCCAGGATCGCCGTGGTGGTGTTCGTGAGGCGGCGCAGGGCGCCCAGGCAGAGGGCGAGCACGAACACGGCGAGCACGTCCAGTGAGATGCCGTACTGGGAGTGGACGGCCGCGAACGCGATCGAGGTCAGGACCAGGCCGAGCCGGGGCTGCAGCGCGCCCCTGAAAAGGGTCTCCTCGCAGACCCCGGCCGCCAGTGCGATGGTCGCGATGCCCATCGGGTCGTCGAGGCGGCCGAAGAGCCGCTGGTTGGCGTTGTTGACCTTCTCGGCCAGCTGCGGCGTGAGGATCTGGCTCAACACTTCGATCCCGCTGCTGAAGCCGAGGAAGAGACCGGCCGCCGCCAGGGCCAGGAAGACCTGCCAGGAAGTGGGCCGGACCAGCCCGAGACGGTCCAGCGCTGCCCCGAGCGAGCGGCGGGTGAACAACCCCACTCCGAGGAAGGCAGCCAGCAGGAAGGGCAGCTCCTGCCCGATGACGTCGATGGGCTGAAGGCTGGGGCCGGAGCGGGCCTGCTCCGCGAGGACGTCGACGCTCAGCTGGTTGCCCACCAGGAAGCCGAGCAGGATCACGACCAGGATCAGCGCCGTCGCGTCGAGTCCACTGTCGGGATCTATCGGAAGCGCTCGGGCCACAATCTCCCGCGCACGGCGGAAGAGCAGCGCCGTACCCAGCGCGCTGGCGCCCAGCACGCAGAGCCCGTAGGTCAGCGATCGTTGGGGCGGAGGCGCGACGATCGCCCAGGCCCCCAGGAGGGCGCTGAGAAGCGCGACGGCACCCAACGCGGCCCACAGCGCCGATCCCAGCGCACGGGCCGTCCGGGCGGCCCAGGCGTCGCCAGGGGGAGGGCTTAGGTTCCAGTTGGCGACCATGATGAGCGGGAACGGCAGCAGCAGCGGTAGGAGGTCGCTCCAGGCGAGGGCGGGCAGCAGTCCTGACCTCTGGCCGCTACCGGTTGCCCTGCGCTGACGGCGCTTGCCGCCTCATGGGCGGAGTATACGGAGCCCCGTAGGGCCCCTCTGCGGGCCGCCTACAATGGACGTCCGAATGACAGGTGGGGGCCAGCACGATCCAGGCCAGCATCCACGGGGCGACTCTCCGCCGGATCGGAGACACGTTTCCGAAGGCGATGTAAAACGTGGAACATCGTCCTCAGGAACCGGTCAAAATCGCTTGGTCGAAGCCGCGACAAAGGGAGATCCTCAAGCGAAAGAGACGCTGATCAAGGACCAACTCGAATGGATTGAGAAGGCTGCCGGGCAGCGCGCGGGCCGCGGATTGAGCGAAGGCGACCTGGTCCAGGAAGGCAGCCTCGGCCTGATCAAGGCGATCGATGACTTTCCACTCAGCGGTCGGAGTGACTTCGAGGCCTTCGCCCGCGAACAGGTCAGCGAGCACATGGAGCAGGCCATCTCCCAGGAGGACCGCGCTCAGGAAGAGAGCCGCCGCCTGGTGCAGGCGGCGGAGGACTTCCAGCAGGCGGAGTTCTCGCTAAAACGAGAGCTGGGCCGGGATCCCACGCCGCCGGAGCTTGCGGCCAAGCTCGAGTGGCCGCAGGACCGGACCGACGGCATCGCCGAAATGGTCCTCGAAGCCCGGCGCCGGCATGACGAGGAACTGCTCAACTACCTGGAGCCCGAGGACCTGGACCTGGATCGGCTGCTGGCAGCCTCGGACGACGCCGACGGCCAGCGATCGAGTGCGAATGGCACCGACGGCGGTCCTCCCAGCCCGAGCCAGGGCCCGACACCCACCGAGCGCTAGCAGCGATGCCGAGCCGGACGCCGCTCTACGAGAGGCACCTGGCAGCCGGCGGAAGGATGGTCGACTTCGCCGGCTGGCTGATGCCCCAGCAGTACACCAGCGTGAAGGAGGAGCAGGAGGCCGTTCGAACCCACGCCGGCGTGTTCGACGTCAGCCACATGGGCCGTTTCGAGATCGCCGGCGTGGACGTCGATGGCTTCCTCCAACGCGTCGTCACCAATGACGTGGGCAAGCTCGCCCCGAATCACGCCCAGTACAACCTGCTCTGCCTGGAGAACGGCGGAATCATCGACGATCTGGTCGTCTATCGGGGATCCGACGCCTGGACGCTGGTCGTCAACGCCTCGAACCGCGCCAAGGACCTGACCTGGCTCCGCCAGCAGTCACCGGGCGACGTCTCGATCGTCGACCGCAGCGATGGGATCGGACTTCTCGCCGTCCAGGGCCCGGAAGCCGAGAGATTGCTCTCCGCCGAGGAGGTCGACCCCCCGGCCATCCCCTACTTCGGAATGGCTCGAGCGAAGGTCTCCGGCGTGGAGTGCACGATCTCGCGGACGGGCTATACGGGGGAGGACGGCTTCGAGCTGTTCGTCCCGGCCGCGAAGCTGGTAGATGTCTGGGACGCCCTGCTCGATGCCGGTGTGCGGCCTTGCGGCCTTGCAGCCAGAGACGTCTGCCGGCTGGAGGCCGGCCTTCGCCTCTACGGCAACGACATGGACGAATCCGTGAACCCTTACGAGGCCGGGCTCGGCTGGACTGTACGGCTGAAGAAGGGCGACTTCATCGGCCGTGCCGCCCTCGAGCAGGCCAAGGCCAAAGGGCCAGATCGTCAGATCGTCGGTCTCAATTGCACGGGCCGCACGATTCCGCGTCATGGTGCCGAGGTCAAGCACGAGGGCCGTGGCGTCGGCCACGTCACCAGCGGCACGTACTCCTTCTGGCTGGGCAAAGGCATCGGAATGGCCATGGTCGAGTCCGACCTGGCCGAGGCCGGCCGCCAGTTGGACATCGAGGGGCGCGGCGCCCCGAGCAGGGTGGAGACCGCCGCGCTGCCCTTTTACCGGGGATCGGTGCGGCAAGCAGCGCGCACCTGAGTCAGGAGGACTGGAGTGGCAGATCGGTACTACACGGAGACCCACGAGTGGGTACAGGTGGATGGCGACGTCGCCACCATCGGTATCACCGACTTCGCGCAGTCTCAGCTGGGCGACGTGGTCTTTCTCGAGCTCCCCTCGGTGGGCAGGATGCTCGAGGCCGGCGACTCGTTCGGGGTTGTGGAGTCCGTGAAGGCCGCCTCGGACCTCTACTCGCCGGTGGCGGGCGCGGTGGTGGAGGTCAACGAGGCGTTGAGTGACACTCCGGAAACCGTCAATCGAGAGCCCTTCGGGGGCGGCTGGCTGATCAAGTTGCGGCTGAACGGCGATCTCGGAGAGGGACTGCTCGACGAGGCGGGTTACAAGGCCGTGACCGAGGCCCAGGCGTAGCAGGCCTATGCCGTATCTCGTTCATTCCGAAGAGGACCGGGCCGCCATGCTGGCGGAGCTGGGAGCCGAGTCGACCGAAGAGCTGCTCAGAGACGTGCCGGCCAGCCTTCGATTGCCTTCCCTCAACCTCGACGCGGGGCTGTCGGAGCTGGAGACGATGCGGCGCCTGCGCCAGCTGGCGGCTCGTAATCGGAGCTACGAGGACCGGTTCTGGTTCCGCGGTGGGGGGGTCTACCGGCGCTTCGTGCCGGCGGCTGTGGACGCGGTCATATCGAAGCCCGAGTTCTATACGGCCTACACGCCATACCAGCCCGAGGCCAGCCAGGGAACCCTGCAGGCCATCTTCGAATACCAGACGCTGATGGCCGAGCTGACCGGGCTCGAGGTGGCAAACGCATCGCTCTATGACGGCGCGACGGCCGTCGCGGAGGCGGCGGTGATGGCGGTCGTGCACACCGGCCGCGAGGAGATCGCGGTGCATCCGCATCTGCATCCCGAGTTTCTCGAGGTGCTGCGATGCTACGGGGAGGGCCGTGGGTTCCAGGTCCGCGTCGGACTCGATGACCTGGGGGAGAAAACCGCCGCGGTCGTCTTCCAGCAGCCCAACTTCCTGGGGCTTCTCGAAGACACACCCGCCTTGACCGCCCAGGCTCACCACCACGGCGCCCTGGCGATCGCCTGTGTCGACCCCGTCAGCCTGGCGCTACTGGCCCCTCCCGGCGAGTATGGCGCCGACATCGCCGTCGGTGAAGGCCAGCAGCTTGGGCTGCCTCCGAGCTTCGGCGGACCCCATCTGGGCTTCATCGCTTGCAGGCGAGACCTGACTCGACGCCTGCCAGGGCGCCTGGTGGGTGAGGCGCACGACGGCCAGGGGCGCCGCGGATATGTCCTCACCCTGACGGCGCGCGAGCAGCACATCCGGCGGGCCCGGGCGACGTCCAACATCTGCACGAATCACTCGCTCTGCGCGCTGGCGGCCAGTGTGTACCTGACGTACATGGGACCCGACGGCCTACGGGAGGTCGCCGAGACCAGCTACCACCTCGCGCACCGGCTGGCGGCCGCGCTGGTCGAGCTTCCCGGAGTCGAGCCTGCCTTCCCCGATCGACCCTTCCTGAACGAGTTCCCCGTGAGGATGTTCCACGTGGAACAATCCCTCCAACGGCTGGCCGACGCCGGCATTCTGGGTGGCCTGCCCATTGGCCGCTGGTATCCCGATCTGAAAGACGTCGTCGTCTTCTGCTGCACCGAAGTGAACGACGACCGCTCCATCGATCGCCTTGTCGAGGTTCTGAAAGAGGCTTGAGAGAACCACTTACTTTCGAGAAGAGCAGGCCTTCCGTCGGGCCGCCTCGCCTCCCCGCCGCCGGCCGCGACGGCCAGGACGGCCACGTCGAGCTGCCCAGCGGCCTCGCGCGGCAGCGGCCGCCGGCTCTGCCCCGGCTCAGCGAGCCCGAGATCATGCGCCATTACAGCCGGCTGGCCTCGCTCAACTACTCCATCAGCGAGAACTTCTACCCGCTGGGCAGCTGCACCATGAAGTACAACCCGGTCGCCAATGAGCAGGCGGCCCGGCTGCCCGGCTTCGCCGAGATCCATCCCTATCAGGACCCGGACACGGTCCAGGGCGCGCTGGAGCTGATGTGGGAGCTGGAGCAGGCGCTCTGCGAGATCGCCGGCGTTGACCGGGTCACGCTTCAGCCGGCGGCAGGGGCCCACGGCGAGTGGACGGCGCTCAGGATGATCCAGGCCTATCACCTCTCCAGGGGCGAGCAGAGGACGGAAGTCATCGTCCCCGACTCGGCTCACGGCACCAACCCCGCCAGCGCCGCCCTCTGCGGCTTCCGGGTGGTGGAGGTCAAATCGGCCCCCGACGGGCGGGTCGACGTGGCGGATCTCAAAGCCAAGCTCTCCAACCGAGTGGCGGCTTTGATGCTGACCAATCCCAACACGCTCGGCCTCTTCGAACGCCAGATCCTCGAGGTCTCGGCGATGGTCCACGCCACCGGAGCCAAGCTCTACTACGACGGCGCCAACCTGAACGCGCTGATGGGACTCTGCCGGCCGGGCGACATGGGGTTCGACGCCGTCCACATGAACCTGCACAAGACCTTCACCACGCCTCACGGCGGCGGCGGCCCGGGTTCCGGTCCGGTCGGCGTCAAGGCGGCCCTGGTGCCCTTCCTGCCGCGCCCGACGGTCGAGCGCGAGAACGGCCGCTTCTTCCTGGATGACGACCGCCCGCAATCGATCGGCCGGGTGCGCAGCTTCTACGGCAACTTCGGAATGCTCGTCCGCGCCTTCACCTACCTTCTCGCCATGGGATCCGACGGACTCACGCAGGCGTCAAAGGACGCCGTACTGGCCGCAAACTATTTGCGCAACCGCCTGGAGGGCGTGCTCGACCTGCCGCACGACGGACCCTGCATGCACGAGTTCGTGGCCTCGGCCCGCAACCTGGGCCCGAACGGCGTCAAGGCGCTGGACGTGGCCAAGGGGCTGCTCGAGCGAGGCTTCTACGCGCCGACCATCTACTTCCCGTTGATCGTCCCCGAGGCGGTGATGATCGAGCCGACCGAGACGGAGAGCAAGGCCACCCTGGATGCCTTCGCCGACGCGCTGCGCGAGATCGTGGAGCTGGCCAGGACCGATCCCGAGGAGCTGCACGCGGAACCGAGGACACTGCCGGTGGGGCGCCTCGACGAGGTCAGTGCGGCGCGCAACCCGATCCTGCGCTGGCAGCCGCCGGGTGACGTGCCGGACGGCGACGGGCCCCAGCGTGGCGCTCACGGGCAGACTCGTGACGGTGGTTCCCGAGAGCGGCACGCCAAAGCCGCCGCGGGCCAGGCCGCGTCGAGGCAGACGCCGGCAGACGGGTCGACCGACGGGAAAGGCGAGAGTGCGGCGCCCCAAGCCTCGATGACGCGCTCGGGCGGCGCCTGAGCATCCAGGAGAACGCCACCCGGTATCTGCAAGCGGTTTGCCTGATGACGCGTGGAGGCACGCTGGTCAGCATCCCCGTCGCAGCCGGCCTGGTCCGGCTCGCGTGAGCCTCGCGCGCGCACGCGCGCGATCGCTTACGTGCCCAGGCTTTGGGGTAGAATGCATATATCCAGCATCCCAGTAGTCTTCGCTTGAGTCTCTCTTCGCTGGGAGGGCACCGATCGGCATGATGGCTCCCAATGGCGGAGGCGTCCCGCCCGGCCGCAAGGCCAACGCTCGCCCTCTCGGCGCCGACGTCGCCTACGGCGCTGAACAGATCCAGGTCCTCGAGGGCCTCGAACCGGTTCGCCGTCGTCCCGGCATGTACATCGGGTCCACCGACACCCGCGGCCTGCACCACCTGGTCTGGGAGATCGTCGACAACTCCGTCGACGAGGCCCTGGCCGGCGAGGCCGATCGGATCGTCGTCACCCTCCACGCCGACGGCAGCGTCTCGGTGGCGGACAACGGCCGCGGCATCCCCGTCGGCCTCTACCGCTCCGAGGGCCGCTCCGCGCTGGAGGTGGTGATGACCGTCCTCCACGCCGGTGGCAAGTTCGGAGGCGGTGGCTACAAGGTGTCCGGCGGCCTCCACGGCGTCGGCATGTCGGTGGTCAACGCGCTTTCGGAGAAGCTCCAGGTCTGGGTCCACCTTGACGGCAAGGAGCATTTCCAGGAGTACGAGCGCGGCGCTCCCATGACGCCGGTCAAGGTGGTCGGAAAGAGCGACAGGCGCGGCACCATCGTCCGCTTCTGGCCCGATCCCCAGGTCTTCCCGGACACCAGCTTCGACCGCGACATGATCCTGCACCGCCTCCGCGAGATGGCGTTCCTCAACAAGCGCCTGGAGCTGGTCCTGGACGACGAGGGCCTCGGGTACGCGCACACCTTCTATTTCGAGGGCGGGATCCTTTCCTTCGTCCGCCATCTCAACGCCGGCAAGGGCGTGGTGAACCAGCTGCCCTTCTACGTCGATCGCGAGATCGAGACGACGCAGATCGAGATCGCGCTCCAGTACAACAGCACGTTCGTCGAGACGGTGCTCTCCTTCGCCAACAACATTCACACCACCGAGGGTGGCAGCCACATGACCGGCTTTCGGGCCGCGCTCACCAATGCGCTCAACCGCTACGCGCGCAAGGCAGCCCTGCTCAAGGAGTCGGACCCCAACCTCAGCGGTGAGGATGTGCGCGAGGGTCTGACGGCCGTGATCAGCGTCAAGCTGCTGGAGCCCCAGTTCGAAGGCCAGACCAAGACCAAGCTCGGCAACGCGGAAGTCCAGGGCCACGTGTCGGCGGTGCTCTCGGAATCGCTCATGCAGTACCTCGAGGAGAACCCCGGCGAGGGCCGTCGGATCATCGAGAAGTCGCTGACCGCCGCCAGGGCTCGCGAGGCGGCCCGAAAGGCGCGCGACCTGGTGCAGCGGAAGTCACTCCTGGAGAGTTCGACCCTGCCCGGTAAGCTCGCCGACTGCTCAGAGCGGGACCCCGCCAAGTGCGAGCTGTACATCGTCGAGGGCGACTCCGCCGGAGGCACCGCGAAGGCGGGGCGTGACCGCCGGACGCAGGCGATCCTGCCGCTGCGTGGCAAGATCCTGAACGTCGAGAAGGCACGGCTGGACAAGGTGCTCACTTCCGAAGAGATCCGCAACCTGATCACGGCGCTGGGGACCGGCATCGGTGAGCGCTTCGAGTACGAGAAGCTGCGCTACCACCGCATCATCACGATGACCGACGCGGACGTCGACGGCTCTCACATCCGCACGCTGCTGCTCACGTTCTTCTACCGCTACTTCCCGGACCTGATCGACAGGGGCCACGTGATGATGGCCCAGCCGCCGCTCTACAAGCTGACCAAGGGCAAGCAGACCCAGTGGGTCTACAGCGACCAGGAGCGCGACCGCGAGGTCAAGCGGATGGGCGGCAAGGTCGAGGTGGGTCGCTTCAAGGGCCTCGGCGAGATGAACGCCGACCAGCTCTGGGAGACAACCATGAACCCGGAGACGCGCACACTGCTGCGGGTCGAGATCGAGGATGCGGCAGCCGTGAACGACATCTTCGAGAAGCTGATGGGCTCGGACGTCGAGCCACGCAAGAAGTTCATCCAGGCGCACGCAAAGAGCGTGCGCAACCTCGACATCTGAGCCGCCGTTGCGGATAGCGGTGGACGGGATGGGAGGCGACTTTGCTCCCGCCCAGGCGGTGCTGGGTGCGGCCGAGGCGGCCAGGAACCTGGGCGTCGAAGTCGTGGTCGTCGGGCTGCCCGATCGCGTCCAGCCGCTGCTGGACAGCCATCCCGAGCTCAGGTTCGTGCCCGCCAGCCAGACCATCGAGATGAGCGACCACCCGGCCCAGGCGGTTCGAGCCAAGACCGACTCCTCGATGAGCGTCTGCGCACGCCTCTGCAAGGAGGGTCAGGCGGACGGCTGGGTGTCCGCCGGTAACTCCGGGGCCATCATGGCGGCCGCGCTCTTCATCCAGGGGCGGATCCGGGGCGTCGAGCGGCCGGCCCTGGGCACGATCCTGCCGGGCGCCGGCGACCCGGCGTACTTCCTGGACGTGGGGGCGAACGTGGACTCACGGCCGGAGTTCCTGGTCCAGTTCGCCCAGATGGGCGCCGCCTACGCCGGAGGCGTCCTGGGCCGAACGGCCCCCCGCGTCGGCCTGCTCAGCATCGGTGAAGAGGAGGGGAAGGGCAACGAGCTGGTCAAGGAGGCTTCCGGCCGCCTCAAGCGGCTGAGCTCGAGCAGCTCCCGCTTTCGCTTCGTCGGCAATCTCGAGCCGAAGGAGGTGCTCGCCGGCAAGGCCGACGTGGTGATAGCCGACGGCTTCGTGGGCAACCTGACGATCAAGATGGCGGAGGCGACGGCGGAGTTCATCTTTCGCGCGCTGCGAGACGAGGTGCCGAGAGGGATCAGAGGGAAGCTGGGAGGGCTGCTCATCCGCCCCGGCGTGCGCCGCATTCGAGACCGCATGGACTGGCGCGAGTTCGGCGGGGCACCCCTGCTGGGGATCGACGGGATCGCCGTGGTGGCACACGGACGCTCCGACGCCCGTGCCTTCAGGAACGCCATCCGGGTTGCGCGGGAAGCGGTCGAGGCGGGGCTGGTCGGTAAGATTCGCGA
Organism: Candidatus Dormiibacterota bacterium; assembly: GCA_030946725.1. Classification (GTDB taxonomy): domain Bacteria; phylum Chloroflexota; class Dormibacteria; order Dormibacterales; family Dormibacteraceae; genus Nephthysia. The sequence continues at coordinate 6,280 of JALYYF010000104.1, read as the reverse complement.
GGCTGTCGGCCGGTGAGAGGTCGGGCCAGCCGAGGTGAGAAGGAAAGTGAGTGAGAACGGGCGGCGGAGAGTTGTCGTGACCGGCATGGGGACGCTCAACCCCATAGGTAAGACCGTGGACGAGTACTGGCACGGCCTGATCGAGGGCCGGAGTGGCGCGGCTCCCCTGGAGGGCATAGACCCCACCCGGCTGGTCACCAAGTTCGCCTGCCAGGTCAAGGACTTCGATCCCTCGCAGTACATGGACCGGAAGCTGGCGCAGCGCTCGGCCCGCTTCACCCAGCTCGCGCTCGCCGCCTCGGAGCAGGCGCTGGCGGATTCCGGCCTGAGCGTCGCGGACGAGGATCCCTACCGGGTCGGCGTCGAGATGGGGACAGGCGTCGGTGGATTCGAGATCATGACGCGGGACGCTGCGACCTTCCTGAACGGCGGCCGCCTGCAGCCGCTCTACGCCACCATGGTCATCCCCAACATCGCCGCCGCGCAGGTGGCCATGCACCTTCGCCTCAAGGGTCCCAACTCGACCACGGTGACGGCCTGCGCCGCCTCCACCCAGGCCATCGGCAACGCCCTGCACACGATCCAGCGCGGCGACGCCGACGTCATCCTGGCCGGTGGGACCGAGGCCTCGCTCTGCGAGGTCGGTATCGCGTCCTTCAACGCGATCAAGGCCCTCTCGACGCGCAACGACGACCCCGAGCGAGCGAGCCGGCCCTTCGACAAGGACCGTGACGGCTTCGTCCCCGGTGAAGGGGCCGGGATCCTGGTCATGGAGGAGCTGGAGCACGCCCGTTCTAGGGGCGCACGCATCCATGGCGAGGTGATCGGCTTCGGGGTCACCAACGACGCCTTCCACGCCGTTGCTCCCGACGAAACCGGCTCAGCGCCGGCGCGGTGCATGAGAAACGCGCTGGCCGACGCCGGCATCACGCCGGATCAGATCGACTACATAAACGCCCACGGCACTTCGACGCCGCTCAACGACGCAGCCGAGACGCGCGCGCTGAAGATGGCGTTGGGAGACCAGGCCAGGAGCATTCCCATCAGCAGCACCAAGTCGATGATCGGCCACCTCCTGGGCGCGGCGGGCGCGGTCGAGGCGATCGCCACCCTGCTCTCCATCAGGCACGGGCTGATCCACGCGACCATCAATTACGAGACCCCCGATCCGGAGTGTGATCTGGACTACGTCCCCAACGAGCCGCGGCGGGCCGATGTGCGCATCGCCATCTCAAACGGCTTCGGGTTCGGTGGCCAGAACTGCACCGTGGTTCTGAAGAGGTTCGAGTAGATGGCTGACGATGTGACGCCGCCGCCCCCCACGCCGCCGACTGACACCGGCGCCGGCTCGGTGCTGACCAAGTCCCTGCTGGAGGAGATGCAGACCTCCTACATGGACTACGCGATGTCGGTCATCATCAGCCGCGCGCTGCCCGACGTGCGCGACGGGCTGAAGCCGGTGCAGCGCCGGATTCTCTACGCCATGAACGGTGCCGGCGCCACCTCCGCCTCGCGTTATCGCAAGTGCGCCGCCTTCGTGGGCGACGTGCTCAAGCTCTACCACCCGCACAGCGACGCTTCCGTCTATGACGCGCTGGTCCGGATGGCGCAGCCCTTCTCGCTTCGCTACCCGCTCATCGACGGCCAGGGCAACTTCGGCTCGGTAGATGGCGATCCCCCGGCGGCCATGCGCTACACCGAGGCGCGGATGGCCGCCATCGCCAGCGAGTTGTTGGCGGACATCGAGAAGGACACCGTCGACATGGGGCCGAACTACGACGGCACCGAAGAGGAGCCGCTCGTCCTTCCGGCCCGGATCCCCAACCTGCTCATCAACGGCGCCACCGGTATCGCCGTGGGGATGACGACCAACATCCCTCCCCACAACCTGCGCGAGATCACCTCGGCTGTGACCTACCTGATCGAGAACCCGGAGGCCACCTCCGAGGACCTGCTCCACCTGGTCCAGGGTCCGGATTTCCCGACCGGCGGCATCATCATGGGCCGGGCGGGCATCAAGCAGGCCTACGCCACCGGCCACGGCAAGATCATCGTCCGCGCCCGGCACACCTTCGAGGAGGCCGCCAACGGGCGGGAGCGGATCATCGTCGACGAGCTGCCCTACGCGGTGAACAAGGCCAACCTGGTGGCCAAGATCGCGGAGCTGGTGGGCGATCGCAAGCTCGAGGGCATCGCCGACCTGAGAGACGAGTCCGACCGCTCGGGGATGCGCATGGTGATCGAGCTGAAGCGCGAGGCGCGGCCCTACACCGTCCTCAACAATCTCTACAAGCACACTGCCCTGCAGCAGACCTTCGGCGTGATCATGCTGGCGATCGTCGACAACCGGCCCCACGTGCTGGGGCTGAAGCAGATGCTGCAGCACTTCATCGACCACCGCCGGAACGTGATCATCCGGCGGACTCGCTTCGAGCTGAAGCGGGCCCAGGAGCGGGCGCACATCCTGGAGGGGCTGAAGATCTGCCTGGATCACCTCGACGAGGTGATCCAGACCATCCGCGGCGCCCGGGACACCGAGGACGCCAGGAACCAGCTGCAGGAGAAGTTCGGGCTCACCGAGCGCCAGGCCCAGGCGGTGCTCGACCTCACACTGCGCCGGCTGACCCAGCTGGAGCGGGCCAAGATCGACGACGAGTACGAGGAGGTGATCCGGACGATCGCCTACCTGGAGTCGATCCTGGCCTCCGACCAGAAGGTCCTCATGCTGATCACCGAGGAGATGGCCGAGATGGCCAGGAAGTACGGCGACGACCGCCGTACCGAGATCTCCGACCAGGACGCCACCGAGCTCTCCGCCGAGGACCTGATCCCCAAGGAAGAGGTGGTCGTCACCTTGACCCACCGCGGCTACGCCAAGCGCCAGCCCTCGCGCACCTTCCGGGCGCAGCAGCGGGGTGGCATTGGGCTCCGCGGCGCCAAGCCGACCGCGGGAGGAGACGCGCCGCGAGGCACCCGCGAGGAGGACTACACCGAGCACCTGGTCAGCACCCACACCCACGCCTCGCTGCTCTTCTTCACGCAGTCCGGCCGGGTCTTCCAGCTCCGCGTCCACGAGCTGCCGGAGCGCGACAGGACGGCCAAGGGGATCCCCATCAACAACCTGATCGAGATCGGGCCGCGGGAGCGGGTGACCGCCGTCTTCGTGCGGCCGGAGAACGACGACGACGGGGGCCGCTACATGCTCATGGTGACCCGCAAGGGGTTCATCAAGAAGACGCGGACACGCGAGTACGCCAACGTGCGCCGCAACGGCCTGATCGCCATCAACCTGCAGAGCGAGGACGAGCTGCTCTGGGTGGCGCCCACCAGTGGGGCCGACGAGATCCTGATCGCCTCCCAGCTGGGTAAGGCCATCCGATTCCCCGAGGAGGAGGTCCGGCCCATGGGCCGCGACACCCAGGGCGTGATCGGGATGCGGCTGGGACGCGGTGACCTGGTCGCCGGCATGGCGGTGATCGTCCCCGGCGGAGACCTTCTCGTGGTGACCGAGCGCGGCTACGGCAAGCGCACTCCGCTGGACGACTACCCGCGCCACCACCGCGCCGGGCAGGGAGTCTTCACTCTGAAGGTCACCCCCAAGGTGGGGCGGCTGGCCGCCCTGCGCGTGACCAGCGATCCGGAAGACGAGATCCTGCTGATCACCGCCAGCGGAATGGTCCTGCGCACGGCCACCGGCTCCATCTCCGAGATCGGGCGCCAGACCCAGGGCGTGATCGTGATGCGGCTCGGCTCCGACGACCAGGTGGTGGCCCTGGCCCCGGTCGGCGTGGAGCTCGAGTAGGAGCCCCGCCGTGGACGCCGGCGGCTTGGCCGCCATCATCGGACAGGTCCTGCTGGTCGCCTCCGGGGTGGTGATGCTGGCCGGAACGCTGACGATCCTTCCCCGCCTGTTCCGGGTAAGGCGTCGGGGGCTGGCGCTTTCTGCTGAGCTCGAGGCCGCCAGGCTTGAGCTGGAGAAAGGGCTGGAGCTCCTGGCGGAGCGGTCGGCGGAGACCGACGAGATTCTCAAGCCCTTGCTCCGGCTGCGTAGGTGGGCCGGGCACCCGCTCTCCATCGCGCTCTTCCAGTCCTACCGCCGGCGGCGCCGGGCGCTCTAGCGATCAGAGCGGCTCGACCTCCGGCCAGAGCTCCGAGAGCTGACGCGGGGACCTCAGCGCAAGCTTCCTCAGCACCTGGGCGACCAGGCGCTGGGCGGCCGGCCGGTCGGTGTGCAGAGCCGCCGCGATCTCGGCTGAGGAGAGACCCTGGCTGAGCAGCTGGGCCGCGCGGCGCTCACTGCCTCGCAGGCGGTCGAGTGGGCCGCCCACCGAAAGCGCCATCGAGGTGAGGCTTATGCCGAGGGAGGCCACGTAGTCGATCTCCTCCTGCGCGTACCAGTGATCGTGCTGGCAGCCCAGGATCAGGAGACCGACCGGACGGCGCCCTGGCATGCCGACAGGGGCGTAGAGCAGGGCCGGCCAGTCGATCTCCCAGTTGGCCGTTTCGCCACTCCGGTGCTCGGTTGCTGCCAGCGCGGTGACCGCCACCGGCTTTCGCTCGTGCAGGCTGCGGCGCGCGAGGTGGGAGAGAGACCGGGTCCGCCGAAAAGGGCGATCGGGCTCGGGAGAGGAGTCGATAAGCACCCGCAGCTTGCCGTCGTGGACGCCTCCCAGGACCCAGCGATCGTGCGCCACCAGCTGCAGCGCCCGGTCGAGGTGGAAGCGGATCCGGGGAGCTTCCGCCGCTGTATCCATGCAACGAAGGATGGCGACCGCGGACGGACACGGAACGGACAGTACGGTCCCGGCGCGGGGGGGCCCCGGCGAGAGGCCTCTCGCCCCGAGTCGGAAATTCAACTCAGGACACTAGGTAGGCTTTAGCACTCGTGAGCGTCCGGTGAGAACCGCCTTTCTTTCCGACATTCACTCCAACTGGCCAGCCTTGGAGGCGGTCCTCGAGGACCTGGGCGGGCTCCCCGAGGTGGAGCAGGTCATCTGCCTGGGCGACGTCGTGGGTTACGGAGCGGACCCGGTTCGCTGCCTGGACCACGTGCGGGGGAGCGGCTGGCCGACGCTGGTCGGCAACCACGACCGCGCCTGCACCGACGCGGCAGTTCTCGGCTGGTTCAACGCTGACGCCGCGTCCGCCATTCGCTGGACCATTGAGCAGCTGGACGGGGAGAGGCTGGGCTGGCTCCGCGACCTGCCCGAGCGCAGCGAGAGGGGCGGCGCTCTCCTGGTCCACGGCAGCCCCCGCGACCCCATCTACGAGTACATCCTCGACCCCTACACCGCTCTGGAGAACCTCCAGCTGGTCGGCGAGCGGCTGTGCTTCCACGGCCACACGCATGTTCCAGGAGTGTTCCACGTGGAACAGGAGGACCTGGCCCACGACTATGACCTGGGCGCGATCGAGCTGACGGCCCCCGCGCTGGTCAACCCGGGGAGCGTCGGCCAGCCCCGGGATGGGGACCCGGATGCCAGCTACGGGCTCTGGGACCCGGAGCACGGCACCTTCGAATTCCGGCGCATCCCCTATGACCGCGACCGTGCCAAGCGCGCGATCATCGAGGCCGGCCTACCCGGCCGCCTCGCAGCGCGCCTCGATTTCGGTCGCTAGACCCAGGCCCGGCTCAGACGTCGAGGAAGAGCCGCTTGCGGTAGGCGAGCCAGCCGACGATGGCGAGGTTGAAGAGGAGGGCCCCGAAGCGCAGTAGAGTCGGGCGCCTGATGATCTCCTCGACCTCGACGGGAATCAGAGCGGCGGTGGCCAGCACGGTGAGGTACTCGGCCCAGCGCCGGTGGGCCGCCAGGCCCAGCGCCTCGACCGCCTCCAGCAGGGCGAAGACGAGCACGCCGAGCGCGAGGGCCGTCTGATGGGGGTAGTTGCCGAGGTAGTCGAGCGCGCGAGCGATGAGCTGGCGGAGCAGACCGGGCCCGGCGGTGAGGTTCAGCTGCTCCTGGGTCGCGGCGATGACGGCGGGGAGGTAACCGAGGTGGCCCACGACGAGCAGCGAGATGGCGGCCGCGACCAGGACCACGGCTCGTGCCAGCCGCTCCACGATGACCACCTTGATGAAGGCGTCATGCTCGCCCGACTGCGACCCCAGCTCGGACCAGAATCGAAGATGCCAGCGGCGCGGCCGCCGGTCGTCTAGTGTCCTGCTCCAGAAATTCGCCGGCATATTGCGGCTCCGGACGTCGATGCGGGCGTCAGGGGGCCCGGCCCGTCGTCGTCACGCATCTCAGATGCGCTCCTCCTAGTGCCACCCCTTCCTTCG